>JAFSDF010000100.1 GCA_017436375.1 Clostridia bacterium
CAAAAGGCCTCGAAAACGAAGTACAGGTTATCCGTACCGGCTGCTTCGGTCTCTGTGCTCTCGGTCCCATTATGATCGTTTATCCCGAAGGCTGCTTCTACTCAGAGGTTAAGGTAGAGGATGTTCCCGAAATCGTAGAGGAGCACCTTCTCAAGGGCCGTATGGTTACCCGTCTTCTTTACAAGGAGACAGTAACTCCCGAAGAAATCAAAGGCCTCAATGACACCAACTTCTACAAAAAGCAGAAGAGAGTTGCTCTGGGCAACTGCGGTGTTATCAACCCCGAGGACATCAATGAATATATCGCCTATGACGGCTATCAGGCTCTCGGTAAATGTCTTACTCAGCTCACACCCGAGCAGGTTATCCAGATAGTTAAGGATTCCGGTCTTCGCGGCAGAGGCGGCGGCGGTTTCCCCACCGGTCTCAAATGGAGCTTCACAGCCGCTAACAAGGCTGACCAGAAATATGTAGTATGTAACGCCGACGAGGGTGACCCCGGTGCATTCATGGACCGTTCAGTTCTCGAAGGTGACCCCCACTGTATCATCGAAGCTATGGCCATCTGCGGCTATGCTACCGGTGCTACCGAGGGTTACATCTATGTCCGTGCTGAATATCCCATCGCCGTAGCCCGTTTACAGATTGCCATCAATCAGGCAAGAGAAATGGGACTTCTCGGTAAAAACATCTTCGGCTCAGGCTTCGACTTCGACCTTTTCGTAAAGCTCGGTGCAGGTGCCTTCGTATGCGGTGAGGAAACTGCTCTTATGACCTCCATCGAGGGTAACAGAGGCGAGCCCAGACCCCGTCCTCCCTACCCCGCAGTAAAAGGTCTTTTCGGTAAACCCACCACAGAAAACAACGTTGAAACCTTCGCAAACATTCCCGCCATCATCCGAAACGGTGCTGACTGGTTCGCTTCAATGGGTACCGAAAAGTCAAAGGGCACCAAGGTATTCGCTCTCGGCGGTAAAATCACTAACACAGGTCTCGTAGAGGTTCCTATGGGTACTACTCTCCGTGATGTTATTTACGAAATCGGCGGCGGCATTCCTAACGGAAAAGCATTCAAGGCTGCTCAGACAGGCGGTCCCTCAGGCGGATGTATTCCCGCTCACCTTATGGACACTCCCATCGACTACGATAACCTCACAGCTATCGGCTGTATGATGGGCTCAGGCGGTCTTATCGTAATGGACGAGGATAACTGTATGGTAGACATCGCTAAGTTCTTCCTTGATTTCACAGTTGACGAATCCTGCGGTAAATGTACTCCCTGCCGTGTAGGTACCAGAAGACTTCTCGAAATTCTCGACAAAATCACATCAGGTAAGGGTACACTCGAGGATATCGACAAGCTCGAAGAGCTTTGCTACTACATCAAGGAAAACTCTCTCTGCGGTCTCGGTCAGACAGCTCCCAACCCTGTTCTTTCCACTCTTAAATTCTTCCGTGACGAATATGTAGCTCATGTAGTAGATAAGAAATGTCCCGCAGGCGTATGTAAGGATCTCCTTTCATTCTCCATCGAGGCTGACAAGTGTAAGGGCTGTACCCTCTGTGCCAAGAAGTGCCCCGTAGGTGCTATCTCCGGTGCAGTCAAGGAAGCTCACACCATCGATACATCCAAGTGCATCAAGTGCGGCGTATGTATGGATTCCTGTAAATTCAAAGCTATTATCAAGAAATAAGGAGGTACGCAAAAATGGAAAATATGCTTAATATCAAAATTAACGGTATGCCTTGCAGCGTACCTTACGGTACGACAATCCTCGAAGCAGCAAGACAGGTAGGCATCGAAATCCCTACTCTCTGCTTCCTTAAGGAAATCAACGAAATCGGCGCCTGCCGTTTCTGCGTAGTAGAGGTTAAGGGCGCAAGAAGCCTTGTAGCTGCCTGTGTATTCCCCATCGAAAGAGACGGAACAGAAATCTTCACCAACAGTGAAAAGGTCCGCAAGGCAAGAAGAACCACTCTTGAGCTCATTCTTTCCACTCACGAAAGAAAGTGTCTCAGCTGTATCAGAAGCGGTAACTGCGAGCTTCAGAAGCTTTGCAAGGAATACGGCGTAGAAACAGAAGACAAATATGACGGCTTCAAGCCCGTTTATGAGCTTGATTTCTCCGCAGCTCACATGGTAAGAGATAACAATAAATGTATCCTCTGCCGCCGCTGTGTAGCTGCCTGTAATAACCAGAGCATCGGTGTTATCGGTGCTAATGCCCGCGGTATCGACACCCACATCGGCTCACCCTTTGAGCTCGGTCTTGATACCACATCCTGTATCTCCTGCGGTCAGTGTATCGTAAACTGCCCCGTAGGTGCTATCTACGAAAAGGATGATACTGCTAAGGTATTTGAAGCTCTTAACGACGAAACAAAGCATGTTGTTGTTCAGGCAGCTCCCGCTATCCGTGCAACTCTCGGTGAATGCTTCGGTATGCCCATCGGCACAGATGTAACCGGCAAAATGTTTGCCGCTCTTCGCCGTCTCGGCTTCGACAAGGTATTTGACACCAACTTCGGTGCTGACCTTACCATTATGGAAGAAGCAACAGAGCTTCTCTCCAGAGTTAAGAACGGCGGCGTTCTTCCCATGATTACTTCCTGCTCACCCGGCTGGATCAAATACTGTGAACACTACTATCCCACAGAGCTCGACCACCTTTCAACCTGTAAGTCTCCCATGCAGATGCAGGGTGCAATCACAAAAACTTACTATGCTGAAAAGAACGGCATCGATCCCAAGGATATCGTTTCAGTAGCTATTATGCCCTGTACTGCCAAGAAGTTTGAATGCGGCAGAGATACTATGGACGCAAGCGGCTATGCTGATGTGGACTATGTTCTCACCACAAGAGAGCTGGGCAGAATGATCAACACTGCAGGCATCAACTTTGCACTCCTTCCCGACGAAAGCTGTGACTCTCCTCTCGGTCAGGGTACAGGTGCTGCTGTTATCTTCGGTGCTACAGGCGGTGTTATGGAGGCTGCTCTGCGTACAGCTGCTGAGGTTATCACAGGCAAAGAGCTCGAAAGCCCCGAATTCCGCGATGTCCGCGGTATGGAAGGCATCAAGGAAGCCTCCTACAAGCTCGGCGACCTTGATGTTAAGGTTGCTATCGCCAGCGGTACAAAGAATGCCAAGGCTCTCATGGAAAAGGTTAAGGACGGCACAGCTGACTACACCTTCATCGAAATCATGGGTTGTCCCGGCGGTTGTATCAACGGCGGCGGTCAGCCTGTTCAGGATGCGACCACCCGCAACTTCACCGATCTTAAGGCTCTGCGTGCTTCCGCTCTTTATGAAAACGACAAGAACCGTCCTTCCAGAAAGAGCCACGAAAACGAAGATGTTAAGACCGTCTATGCTGAATTCCTCGGTGAGCCCAACAGCCACAAGGCTCACAAGCTTCTCCACACATCATACAAGGCAAGACCTATGTATAACAAATAATTCAGCAACAATAACTGACAAAAAGGCTATCGCAGAAAATTGCGGTAGCCTTTTTAATTTGGACACGGGTCTTTTCGATTTTATCTGAGCGTCAAGGAAAGGTCGGGGGGGGGGCGAAGCACGGCATTTATGCCGTCCCCCGCGCCTCGCGGGGCGCCGTATACGGCGGCTTCGCCCCCCCGCAAATTAAAAGCAGACATAAACCCTAAAGATTATGCCTGCAACGCATATAATTAATTAATCAGTCATTTCTGTAATCGTAGGTGTCTTTATTTACATTAAGTTCTATGCCGTTTATTGTTACGGTGTCTTCACTGTTCCATTCGATTTTAGCTCCTGTACAATGATAATTCCAGTATATATTCTTCTCTTTATTGGTTTGATTATTTCTGACGGAACACAACACGGCGTAATCCGTTGTGGCACCTCCGTTATTCAGATAGGCTGACACTGTATAGCTTCCGTCAGGTGAAGAAGATTCTTTTATAAGTTCCTGACCTTCTAATCTCTGAATATCAAAGAAGGCCCAATTTACAGCGTATGCAACTACTAAAATCACAAGTAAAACAGGAATAATGATTTTCAAATACTTTTTCATAAACAAATCACCTCATTAATTTATACTCGGCATTTAAAGTCAACTCCGTTTCTTCTCCCTTGTCGGAGAAAAGAGTTCTTTCAAAATCAATCCCCTCTTTTTCCATACAAAGCTCCATAAAGCAAAGGAAGATGCCTATATCAATTCTGTTGTAAAAGCTTACCTTATCGGCAGGCATAATTCCTCTTTTGCCCTCTTTTTTATAGCGGTAAACCTTAAGAGCTCCGTTTTCGTTTGCCACCTTCCACGGCTGACTGTTACAGGCACTGGGAGCAAATCTAACTATATCAGTAACTCCCTTTAGCTGTTCACCCGACCAAATCTCATCGGCAGACTTTCTCTTGCTTTTGAACATATCCTTACGGTATTTCTTTTCATCACTGACCTTTTTAACGGCAAACATAATAACATAATCGAGACCTTCAAACTCCTCTTCGGTTTTACCGATGCCAAACCAGAGAGTGCCGATGTTTTCCGAAACGAGATACAAATCTAACTGCTGACCGATATAGCCTATGTTCTGCAGATAACCCTCTTTCTTTTCGCTGAAAAGAAGAATACACAGCTCCTGTCCTCTTTTTGTTGTAACTTTATCGTTACTTACAATCTTAATCTTTGTTTTGATTTCGGGATGTAAAGGAAGAAAATTCTCGAAAGCCTCGTATATATCTTCAATTTCCCTTTCCGTTATTTTTTCGTCTCCCACATTGCGGAAAATATGAAAGGACTTTCTTTTGTATATCATGCTGTATAAATCTTTATTTAACATACTATCACCTCTCACTAAGGATACTTTAATTTAAAATATAAGTCAATAGCAAAAAAAGAGACTGTTTCACAGCCTCTCATTGTTTTATCTTTTAGAAAACCCTGTCTTCTGCTTTTCAATTCTCTTTATAACACCGCCTAAAGCTCCTCCGACAAGAGCACTTGCCACAGCCTCAACGATACCGTTCACACCGACAAAGGCGGCAAAGAAGGCGATTACACCTGTAGTAGCGAACTGTGTTTCAAGTCCCGAATAAAACTCCGTATTACCGAAGAAAGCAATAAACAAGCCTACGAAAAGAACGGTATTAACTACTGCCGCAGTCAGAAACGAAATAAGAGAGGAAACATTTGCGTTAATATTCTTATTTTTAAGCACTCTATAAACCAGAGCAGAAGCCACACCCACAAGCACACGGGGCACGATACAGAGAATAGCCGTAAGTGCGGGATTTATACCGAAAAGTGCTGTGCCGAAGGCACTCATACCAAAGCACTGGATAAGACTGGTAACACCGAAGGCAAGACCTAAAAGTGCTCCTCCGCCAATTCCTAAAAGCGCCGCACCCATAGCCACGGGAATGGCTAAAAGTGATATTTCTATAGTACCCACCTTAAGATAACCTATCGGAGTGAAGCTCATAATAATTATAATAGCCAAAAATATTGCCGTGAGCGTAAGGTTTAAAAGCGAGGCCATATTTGTTCTTTTATTTGATTTTTTCATTTTATCAGCTCCTAATCCTGAAATCGTAATAATTATATAAAACGAGAGCTTTTTTGTCAATCGGCGCAGAAGAAAATATTCAATAATAATTCTTAATATGTCAATTCTTGATTTTAAAAATACAAATATGATACAATCTAACTATAAACTATTTTTGAGGGTGGAAATATGAAAAAAAGAAACAGCAGTCCCTTCGTTTTTGTACACGGTATGTTCGGCTGGGGCGATCTGACAGGGATAAATAAAGCCGTCCCCTATTGGGGAGCTACGACGGGAAGCCTGCTCGGTTTTCTGCGTGAGTGTGACTATGAATGCTATGCCGCCTCCGTAGGGCCCATATCGAGTGCCTGGGACAATGCCTGCGAGCTTTATGCACAGCTCACGGGAACGAGAGTGGACTACGGAAAGGCTCACTCAGAAAAAAGAAACCACGACCGTTACGGCAGAAAATACGAAAAGCCCCTTTTCAGCGGCTTCGGCGAAAGAAGCATACATCTCATCGGACACAGTCACGGCGGTCAGGTTGTAAGACTTCTGGCTCATCTGCTGACCTACGGCGATGAAGAAGAAAGAGCTGCTACGGACGAAAATGACATTTCGCCTCTTTTTCTCGGCGGGAACGAAGGGCTCATCGTCAGCGTTACCACTCTCTGCACTCCCAATAACGGCACCCTCCTATTTAAATTGGCCGAAGAAAAAAATCTCATACATACTATGGGACGCGGTACCAATTTAGCCGTAAGCCTCTTTGGAAGAACACCTCTGTACGGAAAATTAGTGGATGCTCAGATGGAGCAGTTCGGCCTTACGCCTCTTAAGGGTGAAAAAAAGCCCGATAAAATTCTCACTGCCGTCAACCGTGTCCGTGACAGCGACGACCATATTCTCCGCGACCTTTCCTTCAGCGGAGCTCTTGAGCTTAACGAAAAAATAGAAATCAGTAAAAGTATTTTTTATTTCTGCTACTATGCAAGCGGTGCGCCGGGAGAGGAATTTTCCACGAAATATATGAAATTCCCTCTGCTTAAGCTTTTCGGCAGACTTATCGCCACCATCAGCTTCCCGAGGGATGATGAATACGGCATAAGCTTCAGTGAGGAATGGCACGAAAATGACGGTCTGGTAAATGTACCCTCAGCCAAAAACCCCTTTGATGAACCGGGCAAGGTCTTTGACGGCACACCCGAAAAGGGAGTATGGAACATTATGCCTGTCATAAAGGGTGACCACGGACAGACAGTAGGCCTTCTGGCAAGCAAAAATAAAACCCACAGCTTTTTCCTGAATTTACTTAATATGCTCACTCAGACAGAGAAAGAAAAAGCATCCGTCTGAAAAACGCATAAAAACAAGGTGTACAAATCTTCTGACTTGTACACCTTTTATTTTTATCAGAAATTAATTATCTGTCTCTTCTTCTGCGATCGCCGTTTCTTCTGCGGTCACCGTTTCTTCTGGGAGCCTCCTCGCCGTCATCCTCGGGAGTGAGACCTTCGATTTCGATAAGAGCATCTCTTCTGGAAAGATTGATTCTGCCCTGGTCATCGATTTCGAGCACCTTAACGATTACTTCATCGCCGACTGTTACGCAGTCCTCTACCTTTTCGGTTCTCTTTACATCGAGCTTACTGATGTGTACGAGACCTTCCTTGCCGGGAGCGATTTCAACGAAAGCACCGAAGCTCATAAGTCTGGTAACTACACCGCGGAAAATAGAGCCAACCTCAGGATCGTTTGCGATGGTTTCGATGATAGTGATAGCGCGTCTTGCATTATCAATATCAAGTGCAGAAACGAATACTGAACCGTCTTCCTCAACATCAACCTTACAGTCGCACTCAGCACAGATCTTCTGAATAACCTTGCCCTGCTTACCGATAACATCACCGATTTTTTCAGGATCAATCTTTGTTGTAAGCATCTTGGGAGCATACTTGGAAAGCTCTGCTCTGGGCTCTGCGATACAGGGAAGCATAACCTCGTCGAGAATCTTCATTCTGGCTTCATAGGTCTTTTCAAAGGCTTCCTTGATGATTTCGGGAGTAAGACCGTGTACCTTGAGGTCCATCTGAATAGCAGTGATACCCTTCTTGGTACCTGCTACCTTGAAGTCCATATCGCCGAAGAAGTCCTCGAGGCCCTGAATGTCAACCATAGTCATAAAGCGGTCACCTTCGGTGATAAGACCGCAGGAGATACCTGCTACGGGAGCCTTGATGGGAACACCTGCTGCCATAAGTGAAAGTGTGGAGCCACAGATGGAGG
>JAFSDF010000101.1 GCA_017436375.1 Clostridia bacterium
CATAAAAGTATAGCCGTATGCAAATGTTACGGATAAAAAAATATGTGTTTTGAAAAAAATACGGCATTCCGATTGTATTATATGTGACGGGAGGGAGAGGAGAAATTAATATTTAAGGGAGCGTTAAAGTTAAACAGGTATAATTACCGTGTTTTTTCGGGATTTGTAAGCTTTTTTATTCGTCAAAATAACCATTATATCCTTTCTTCACGCTTTAACAGGATGAAATAAAACAGACATTAAGGATTTATGGTGATTTTCAACAATGTCTAATCTTACAAAAAAGCCCTCAGAATAACTAAAAATAATGCCGAAAATGTCAAAATTGTCCCCTAAAATTTTTAATAAATAAAAAATTATCTAAAAAAATTGCTGTTTTATATTGCAAAATGCCGATAAATTGTGTAAAATGGTTAAAGTGACAATAGTCAAAATATCCAATTAACAGAATTTTAAGGTTGGGGGGACATTAAAAATGTCTAACAGATTATTCCAGGGTATTATTCATCAGATGAAGGATGCCATCGATCGCACCATCGGTGTTATCGATAACGCAGGTACTATAGTATGCTGCAGTGATTTGGGACGGATAGGAGAAACAGGCTTTGTGGATGCCAAGGAAGTATTCGCTTCTGCCGATGTAAAGGTAATCGGAGGTAAAACCTTCCTCGTTATCGCTTCTCAGACTCATCCCGACAGTGCTATCTTCGTTGACGGTAATGATGATGCTGCTGCGAATTATGTAAAGCTTATTGCTATTTCGCTCGGCGGTATAAAGCAGTATTACGATGTTAAGTTTGACCGCAGCAATTTCATTAAAAATGTTATTCTCGATAATATTCTTCAGGGTGATATTTACCTTAAGACCCGTGAGCTCGGCTTCAACAATGAGGTTTCCCGCTGTGTTCTTCTCATCAGAACCGCAGAGAGAACCGATGTTTCCGTCAGCGAGTCTATTCAGAATCTTTTCCCCGATAAAAATAAAGACTTCGTTATCAATATCAACGAAACTGACATCGCTCTCGTCAAAGAGGTGCGTGCAGGCAATGAAATCAAAGACCTTGAAAAGCTTGCAAGAAGCATCGTTGATTCCTTACATACCGAGTACTACATTAATGCCATCATTGGTATCGGCACCATAGTAACAGGTATCAAGGAGCTTCCCCGTTCCTTCAAGGAGTCACAGATTGCTCTCGAGGTAGGTAAGGTGTTTGACACGGAAAAAACTATCGTCACCTATGAAAATCTTGGTATTGCGAGACTTATTTATCAGCTTCCCACCACTCTCTGCGAAATGTTCCTTAAGGAAATTTTCAAAAAGGGCTCTATTGTGGGACTTGATCACGAAACACTTTTCACTATCCAGAAGTTCTTCGAAAACAACCTTAATGTTTCCGAAACCTCCAGAAAGCTTTTCGTACACAGAAATACCCTCGTTTATCGCCTCGAAAAAATCAAAAAGCTCACAGGTCTTGACCTGAGAGAGTTTGACGATGCCATAGTGTTCAAGGTAGCACTTATGGTCAAAAAATATCTGGATGCAAAGCCCATTAAATATTAATTGAATTTTATTTGATTAAGTGTATTTTCAGTACACTTTTAAACCTGCTTGGAAGTAAGAGCCGTCATTATTTCAAAAGAATACTGACGGCTATAAATAAGATTACCGACTTATAAAACTTTTTATGTAAAGAAAGAGACGGATTATGATAGAGTTTAAGAATGTTTCAATGAAATATAAAACCAACGGAGCCGTTGCTCTCGATAATGTCAGCGTTAAAATCGAGGACGGCGAATTTGTTTTCATCGTTGGTGCCTCAGGTGCAGGTAAAAGCTCCTTCCTTAATGTTATTATGGGACAGGAAAAGGTTGATTCGGGTATCGTAAGAGTCGGCCCCTACAATCTTGCCTCCATCAGAAGGAGAGCTCTGCCTTATTTAAGACGTATGCTCGGTATCGTTTTTCAGGATTTCAGACTTATCCCGAAAATGACCGTTTATGATAATGTTGCCTTCGCCCTGCGTGTTATCGGTATGGGTGATAAAAAAATCACAAAGAGAGTACGCTATGTCCTTAAGCTTGTAGACCTTTCTGACAAGGCTGACAATTTCCCTCACCAGCTTTCACAGGGTGAGCGTCAGCGTGTGGCTATAGCCAGAGCTCTCGTAAATAATCCCGCTGTCATCATTGCCGATGAGCCTACGGGTAACCTTGACCCCATTCTTTCCAATGATATTATGAGCCTTTTTGATAAAATCAATGCTCTGGGAGCGACTGTCGTGGTTGTTACTCACGACCTCGAGCTCGTTCATCAGTTTGACCATCGCATCGTTACCATCGAAAACGGCAGAGTAGTTTCCGATATTCCCTCCAAATATAAGCAGGCAGAGGATATCTCCCTGAGGTTTACGGCTGAAAAATCTGAAGAAGATACAGCCGAAAATACCGAAGAAGCTGAAGAAACGGAGGAACAGGAAAATGGCTAAAAAAAGAAAGCACCGTTCAGGCGGTCTCAATACTACTTATCTTACGAAAATGGGCGCCCACAATATTATTGCCAACCGCAGTATGTCCTTTTCATCCATAAGCGTTCTTACCGCCTGTCTTCTTCTTATCGGCGTTTCCGTTATGATACTGCTGAATATACAGAATCTCGTTAAGGATGTAGAAAATCAGAATGTAGTAGTTGCCTTCGTAAAAGAGGGCATCAGCGACGAAGCAGTTGCCAAGGTAGGCACAGACCTTGCCGCCGTTCCCGATGTTACGGCTGTGGAATTCGTTTCCAAGGAGGCAGGCTACGAGGAGCAGCTGCGTGAATTCGGTGTGGACGAAAATCTCTTTGATGATGTTATCGAAAATCCTCTCCCTCATTCTTACC
>JAFSDF010000102.1 GCA_017436375.1 Clostridia bacterium
AGATTTAGCAGTACGCATCAGCAGATTGGAAGACTCCCTAACCTGTGTGACACATCCGGGAGAGGAGTTAATCTCAGTGAAATTCATAGTCTGTATCGAATCAACGATAACTAAATCGGGTGTCGTGGAACGAATATGCTCGCATACAGCCTGAACATCCGTCTCGCAGAGCACAAAAAGATTATCTGTATTTACTCTCAGTCTCTCAGCACGAAGCTTAATCTGACTGTAGGATTCTTCACCCGAAACATAAAGTATTTTGAGCTTTTTGCCAAGCTGCTGACATATCTGAAGAAGAATGGTAGACTTGCCTATACCGGGATCACCGCTCAAAAGCACAAGAGAGCCTTTGACTATTCCTCCGCCCAAGACACGGTCAAGCTCACTCATACCCGTTTTATATCGCAGCTCGGTATCGGATTTAATCTCTGTGAGCTGATAAGATGCTACACTTTTAGCTCCGAGAGCATCATTCATCTTTGCTTTTTTGGTTTCCGTTTGTCTTATCTCCTCCTCAAAGCTCGCCCATTCACCACACTCGGGACATTTACCGAGCCATTTGGGAGTTTCGTAGCCACAATTATTGCAAACGAAAATACTTTTTGTTTTCACTGCCATTATATTTATCTCCTTCGGGATTGCTTTCCATATAATTTGTAAGACCGTCAGCTATTGCCTGAGCCATTTTGTTCTGATATTCTTCGTCTTTCAGCCTCGCTGCCTCAGCTTCATTCGACATAAACCCACATTCCACCATTACTGACGGTACCAGTGAATGATAGAGCAAATAAATATCTGTACCGCTTTTTTTGATTTGTCTGGTATTGTCGGGCTGCAGCGAAGAAACAACCGACCTTTGGATTTCGTCTGCCAGAAGCTTACTGGCGGGATTATTCTTAGAATAAAAAACCTGTGTTCCGTCATATTTACTCTCGGTAAAATAATTCTGGTGCACAGAAATCAGAATACAGTCACCGTTTTCCTCTACAGCTTTCATTCTGTTATGTATGTCAGACACCTTTTTTTCGCGCTGAGTGGAGGAAGATTCGTCATATATCATATAATCGCCGTCTCGGGTCATAAGTGTTTCGTACCCTGATTCATTAAGCACTTCATTTAGCTTAAGAGATATTTCAAGATTGATTTCTTTTTCCAATGTCCCGTCTGAAGACTGAGTCCCGCCATCCTCTCCGCCGTGTCCGGGATCAATTATTATAAGCGGAAGCTTATCAGCCTCAGCAGAAACCGAATCTGAAAAAACGCCTGAAAATTCCAGCATAAACGCAAGTGAAATAAACAGAACAAAGGTCACTGCCAGGCTCAAGGCGTTTTTTAGCCTGAAAGAAAAATATAAACCGTTTTTCATAACATCACCTAATTAAGTCTATGGTGAAATTACGATTTATATAACAGATATATTTTACAATAAAAGATAGGAATAATCAATAGATAGATAAAAGATAAGAGGCCGTAAACAGCCTCTTATATATTTTATTTAACCTCTACTCTCCAGCCGTAGGGATCTTCTCTTTTTCCCCACTGAATACCTGTGAGCTCGTCGTAAAGCTTCTGAGTAAGCTCGCCTATACCGCCGTTACCGATAGTCATAACATCGTCAACATAGCGGAGCTTACCTACGGGAGATACTACAGCGGCAGTACCTGTACCCCATACCTCCTCAAGAGTGCCGTCCTTTGCGGCAGAAACGACCTCGTCAACAGAAATTCTTCTTTCCTCAACCTCATAGCCCCATGCCTTGCAGACATTGATAATGGAGTTACGGGTAATACCGGGAAGAATGCTTCCGTTAAGAGCAGGTGTGATAACCTTGCCGTTTATTTTGAACATAATGTTCATTGCGCCGACCTCTTCGATGTACTTTCTTTCCACACCGTCGAGCCAGAGAACCTGAGAATAACCGCTGTCGTGAGCCTTTACCTGTGCGATAAGAGATGCTGCATAGTTACCGCCGGTCTTAGCGAAGCCCATACCGCCCTTAACCGCACGGACATACTCATCCTCGATCCAGATACCCACAGGAGCAAGACCGCTTTCGTAATAAGCGCCCGAAGGAGAAAGAACGATAATAAACATATAGGTCTTTGAGGGAGCCACACCGAGGAACTCGTCAGTAGCAATTACGAAGGGACGAATGTAAAGGGATGTGCCTTCATCGGAGGGAACCCATTCTCTGTCGATGTCAACCACAGCCTTCACTGCCTCAACAAAAACATCCTCGGGAATTTCGGGAATGCAGAGTCTTTCGTTTGAAGCATTGGCTCTTTTAGCGTTCATATCGGGACGGAAAAGATAAATTTTGTCATCGTCACCGCGATATGCCTTAAGACCTTCAAACATCTCCTGTCCGTAATGGAATACCATTGCACTGGGAGCGAGGGAAATGTCACCGTAGGGCTCAATTCTTGCATCATGCCAGCCCTTGCCCTCTGTGTAGTTCATAATGAACATATGATCTGTAAAAATGTGACCGAAGCCAAGCTTTTCACCTTTAGCAGGCTTTGCTTTAGGTGAAGTTGTTTTGGTAATTTTAATATCCATTTCAAACACCTCTCAATTAATAATCATATCCGGTTCTGAGTGCCTTAAGATTTACTTCGGTAAGGTTAGCCTTCTTAGGCGGAACAACCTTTTTAAGCACATCCTCAGTGCCGTCAAAATCAAATCCGTCGCACTCCTTTAAAAGCTTGCCCATGAGAATCATATTGGCAAGAGTAGAAAAACCTTCATCATTAGCCATTTTTGTGGAAGGAACAGCAAAAACAGTTACATCCTCTCTGGCAGGCATTTCACCGATGAGCGTAGAGTCGATAATGATGATACCGCCTGATACAACATCGTTTTCATACTTTTTAAGAGAAGGAAGATTCATAGCTACGAGACAGTCGGGGTTGGTGACAATAGGAGAGCCGATAGGATCGTCACTGATGATCACACTGCAATTGGCAGTACCGCCACGCATTTCAGGACCGTATGAAGGGAGCCAGGAAACCTGCTTTCCGTCCAAAAGACCTTTGTAAGCGAGAAATTTACCTGCGAAAAGGACACCCTGACCGCCAAATCCCGCGATTAAAATCTGTGTTGTACTCATTATGCGTCCCTCCTTATTCAGCCTTATTGTCAGCATCTCTGTCTTTATAAACACCTAAGGGATAATAAGGAATCATCTTTTCCTCTACCCATTCAAGTGCCTTCTCAGGTGTCATACCCCAGTTAGTGGGACAAGTAGAAATAACCTCGATAAGTGAGAAGCCTTTTTTGTCTATCTGATTCTGGAAAGCCTTTTTGATTGCCTTCTTAGCATTTCTTACATTTTTTACATTGTTAACTGCAACTCTTTCGATGTATCCGGCTCCGTCAAGCTGTGAAAGCATCTCTGAAACCTTTACAGGGAAGCCGCAGTGACTTGTGTCTCTGCCGTAGGGTGAGGTCTGAGTAACCTGACCGGGGAGAGATGTGGGAGCCATCTGACCGCCCGTCATACCGTAAATAGCATTATTTACAAAGATGATGGTGATGTTTTCGTTTCTTGCGGCAGCGTGTACTGTTTCTGCCATACCGATGGAAGCAAGGTCACCGTCACCCTGATATGTAAATACAATATGATTGTCGGGATCTGAACGCTTGAGGCCTGTAGCTACAGCAGGTGCTCTGCCGTGAGCAGCTTCAACCATATCACAGGTAAAATAGTTATAAGCAAGAACTGAGCATCCTACAGGTGCTACGCCGATTGTCTTGCCCTCAATACCTAACTCATCAATAGCTTCCGCTACAAGACGGTGAATGATACCGTGTGTACAGCCGGGGCAATAGTGAAGAGGAACATCGGCAAGTGATTTAGGCTTATCAAATACTACCATTATTTTGTACCTCCTTTTGAATGTGCTTTAATTGACTCGAGCACCATCTCGGGTGAAGGAATCATACCGCCTACTCTGTTACAGAGATAAACAGGCTTTTTACATTCAGATGCAAGTCTGATATCCTCGATCATCTGTCCCATAGAAAGCTCAACAGAAATAAAGCAGTCAACCTTATCAGCTGCTTTTCTGAAAGCTTCGTTCGGGAAGGGCCAAAGAGTAATAGGTCTGATGAGACCTGCTTTTATACCTTCTTTTCTGGCGGCATTGATGGCATTTTTCGCAACTCTGGCGGCAATACCAAAGGCTGAAATACAGATTTCAGCATCATCCATCATATATTCCTCATACATGACTTCGTTTTCTTCAATAGCCTTATATCTCTCATATCTTTCGAAATTAAGTCTCTCAAGCTCTTCGGGAACGAGAGAAAGAGAATTAATGATGTTCTTATTTCTTTCGCACTTAGTGCCTGTTACAGCCCAAGATTTATCATATTCATTAAGCTCAGGTGCTTCAAGAGAAACAGGCTCCATCATCTGTCCCATAGTACCGTCAGCCAAAATCATTGAAGTCATTCTGTACTTCTCAGCAAGATCAAAGCCCTTAATGGTAAGATCGGCCATCTCCTGAACAGAAGAAGGAGCAAGAACGATCATTCTGAAGTCACCGTGACCGCCGCCCTTGGTAGCCTGAAAATAGTCCGACTGAGAGGGCTGGATACCGCCGAGACCCGGACCTCCGCGCTGGACATTTACTACGAGAGAGGGTAAATCGCTTCCTGCAAGATAGGACAGACCTTCAGCCTTAAGAGAAATTCCGGGGCTTGAGGACGAGGTCATAACTCTTTTACCTGTACCTGCGACACCGTAGACCATATTGATAGCCGCAACCTCGCTTTCAGCCTGAAGGAAGCAGCCGCCGATTTTAGGCATCTTTTTAGCCATATATGCTGCAATTTCCGTCTGAGGAGTAATAGGATAACCGAAGTAATGACGGCAACCTGCAAGGATTGCAGCCTCAGCAATAGCTTCGTTACCTTTCATAAGAACTTTTTCAGCCATTTTTCAGCACCTCACTTTTCTACCTTGATAATACAGTCGGGACACATAGTAGCACAGAAGGCACAGCCTATGCATTTGGTTTCATCTGTCATCTCTGCAGGTGAATGTCCCTTAGCATTGATTTTATCTTTGGCAATAACAAGAATTTTTTTCGGGCAGGCAACTACGCATAAGCCACAGCCCTTACACATATCAGTATTAAACGTTACTTTAGGCACAATAATACCTCCATTTAAAATATTTTACTTTGTAATTCCAAAGGAAAAATTACTTTCCCATTGTTTTTGATTTTTTCACAGAGCTTCTTTTCGCAGCTGGTAAACAGAACAGGAAGTGAGCTTAACGATGAAAGCTTTTCTGTCTCATCGAAAGTCGTTACTATATCCTCAGCAGTTGTTTCCGAGCCTAAGTTTGAATTGTTTACAATAGCCGTAAACTTCAGTGAGGAAGCGGCTTCAATTTCCTGCATAACCTCGTATGCTTCTTCAGCACTGCGTGTAAGCGGGCGGAAAAAATTAGCAACAAAAATCATTTCATAATCATTTTCCTCACTTATGAACGGAGCAAATCTGCCGAGAGCTATTGCTCCCGCATCGTCGCCTCCGATATCCATAACCGCACGGAATTTTTTATCGTTTACAACTCTGTACATATTTTTAGGCAGAGAAGGAATATCAAGATTTGTGTTTGCGAACTCTGAACAGATAAGCTCAATACCCTTTTCAGCCAGCTCCTTCTCGCTGTCCTTGGTACGGAAATACGGATTAACTATATCAAGATCGGCTATCAGGACGGGAAATCCTTCCTCTTTAAGCCTGACAGAAAAATTGACCGCAATATTCGTTTTACCGCTGCCGTAATGACCTGCAAAAAGTATTATTCGTTTATTTGTCATAACAACATAACCTTTATTATATTACATTTACTTCGCTATTTCAATAACTTACAGAAAAATTATCAAAGTTTGTTTCTCTGGATTTTACCGCTGATTGTCTTAGGAAGCTCGTCACGGAATACAACAATTCTCGGATATTTATACGGGGCTGTATTCTGCTTTACATAATTCTGAATTTCCTTTTTAAGCTCCTCAGTGGGCTCTGTTCCCTTAGTCAGAACGATGCTGGCCTTAACTACCTGTCCTCTGATTTCATCAGGAGCTGCGGAAACGCCGCATTCAAGAACATAAGGAAGCTCCATAATAACATTTTCGATCTCGAAAGGTCCGATCCTGTAGCCCGAGGATTTGATAACATCGTCGATTCGGCTGACATACCAGAAATAACCGTCCTCATCACACCAGGCAGTATCACCCGTATGATACATTCCGTCATACCATACTTCGTCTGTTTTATCCTGTGCATTATAGTAACCTTTAAAGAGACCGCAGGGAATCTTTTTATCTGTTCTCACCACGATTTCACCGGTTTCACCGACAGCACATTCATTTCCGTCAGGGTCAACGATAGCAATATCATAGCAGGGAACAGGCTTACCCATAGCACCGGGCTTAGGCGTAGTACCGACAAGATTAGCAATGGTAAGTGTAGTTTCAGTCTGACCGAAGCCCTCCATAATAACCAGTCCTGTAGCCTTGTGAAACTGATGGAATACCTCGGGATTGAGTGCTTCGCCCGCAGTGGTGGCATATCTGATAGATGAAAGGTCATATTTTGTAAGATCTTCTTTGATTAACATTCTGTACATTGTAGGAGGTGCACAGAAGGTAGTAATCTGATATTTTGCAAACATAGGAAGTATGTCAGAAGCATCAAAGCGATCAAAGTCATAAGTAAATACGGCTCCCTCACACATCCACTGACCGTAAAATTTACCCCAGAGAGCCTTACCCCAGCCCGTGTCAGAAATGGTAAGATGGAGATCGTTCGGCATAATTGAGTGCCAGTATTTTGCAGTTATAAAGTGACCGAGTGCATATTTGTAAGAATGAGCGGCAATTTTCGGATAGCCTGTGGTGCCCGATGTAAAGAACATAAGCATCGTGTCATCGCCACAGGGACTGTCAGCAGTTCTTTCATAAATACTTCTGAAAAGCTTATACTCTTTATCGAAATTATGCCAGCCTTCTCTGTCAGCGCCTACGATAATTCTGTGCTTAAGGCCGTCAAATTTTTCAGCCGCTCTTTCAATCTGAGCTGCAGTCTGACCGTCAGCTGTACAGATGATGCCACTCACGCCCGCTGCCTCAAATCTGTATTCGTAGTCATGCTCGACGAGCTGATTTGTGGCAGGAATAATAATAGCACCGACCTTATGAAGAGCAAGAGCACAAATCCAGAACTGGTAGTGGCGTTTAAGCACCAGCATTACTCTGTCACCCTTTTTAATACCGAGGCTCATAAAATAGTTGGCAGCTCTGGCAGACTCTTTTTTCATATCATTATAAGTGAATCTTCTCTCTGTTTTATCACCGGAAATATGAAGCATTGCAAGCTTGTCGGGATATTTATCAGCTACTGCGTCAACTACATCAAAGGCAAAATTGAATTCATCCTCGTTTTTATAGTCAAGCTTGGTAAGAACACCTTTTTCATTTTCTTCCGTCTCGACAAACTTTTTAACGACAAGCTCATGTGAAACCTTTTTAGAATGGAGAGACTCAATGTTTTCAGCTTCAACCTTATTCTCTTCACCGGCCACAACCACAGCAATAAAGGTGCAATCCTCACCGCCGACAGCAATCATACCGTGAGGAGTAGAGCTGTTGTAGTAAATGCTGTCGCCTTCCTCGAGAACCTCAGTATGGTTACCTACTCTCACCTTAAGCTTACCGGAAAGAACATAGTCAAATTCCTGACCGCTGTGTGTCATAGTCTTAATAGGCTGATCCTGAAGCTCTGCCTTGTATTCATATTTGGCAAGATAAGGCTCAGCAAGCTTTTTTCTGAAAAGGAGCGCAAGATGATTAATCTCGATTCCGTCCTCCTTTGAGGTAATCTTACCCTGATTTTTACGTGTTACCGTGTAGGAGGAAAGATTACTGCTCCGGCCCTCGAGAAGGTCTGTCTTGCCAATATTGAAAACCTTTGCACATTTGTGAATGAACGAGAAAGGGAAGTCAGCGGCGCCCTGCTCATAAGCAATATACTGCTCAGTGCTGATATCTACCTTCTCAGCCATTTCTTCGGGAGAATAGCCTGCGATTTCACGCATTTCCTTAATTCTGAAGGCTACCTCTTTAAGCTCATTGTTCATTTTATTAAGTTCCATAAATCTGTCTCCTTAATAATCAATTTTTTAAAAAATAAAACTCGCCCCAAAGATAACTTTGAGACGAGTAAATTACAATACCCGCGGTACCACTCAAATTGCGGAATAACCGCCACTTCAAGCTCTGACAAGCTCTATGCACTGACGTAGCATTCACGGAAAGGACTACTGCAGGTTCGCCCTTTCGGCTCAGAAGTGATGGGATCCGAAATTTCGCTTTACTGACTTTCCAGCACCGTCAGCTCTCTGTCAAAGCTCTCTTTCATCCGTCTTCGTCACAGCCTTTTATTCGATTGAAAAGATTTTATCACTTTAAAACGCCTTTGTCAATATCTTTAAAAAGTTTTTTTTGTAAAATTTCAAAAAATTTTACTGACATCAATATTGAAAACCTTCACAGCGTTTTTATATAAGATTTTTTCGGTTTCCTCGGCTGTGAGCTCCATTTTGAAAAATCTTTCCAGCTCTCTTTCGTATTCCCACATAGGGAAATCCGTGCCGAATAAAACCTTATCCGCACCGTAAGCCTTCACGATTTCCGTGGCTTTTTCTGCCGTAAGCCAATCAAAGGACGACGAACAGTCAACATAGAAATTCGGATAGCCGGAAAGCTTTTCTGCGGCCTCCTCCCATACAGACCATCCGCCGAAATGTGCACCGATAACTGTAAGATCCGGATATTTTCTGAGAACTGACACAAGTCTGTCAGGATTGGAAAAATCGTATCTGTCATCGCCTGTATGTAAAAGAACAGGTAGATCTCCCCTGCAAAGCTCATATATTTTTTCACAGCGTTCATCGTCCACAGCGATTTTCTGAAAATCAGGATGAAGCTTTACACCTTTAAGTCCGAGCTCCTTGAGATGTCTGTAATCCTCTGCTACATTATCAGAATCAGGATGCAGAGATCCTAAACCGGTCATAATTCCGCCGCTGTTTTTCACAGTATCGGCAATGAAAGCATTAATAGACTGAACCTGCTTGGGAGTAGTAGCCACAGAGAAAACAATGTAGTGCTTAATACCGTTTTCACTGCCCTTTTCGATAAGAGTGGAGCTTCTGCCATCATAACCCATATCAATATCATAAAACCTGTGTATGCTTTCTACGGCTTTATCGGCAATTTTATCGGGATATACATGACAGTGACAATCAATAACAGGAATTTTCATCTGACCTTTCACCCTTAAGCAGTAACTACGGAATCAGCCTTCTGAAGTCCGTATTTTTTAACGGCCTCCTCACGCATCTTATACTTGAGTATTTTACCTGCAACATTCATCGGGAAGATGTCAACGAAGTCAATGTATCTGGGAACCTTATGCTTCGCCATATGATCACGGATATACTGCTTCATTTCATCCTCCGACATAGTTTCACCGTCTTTAAGGATAATCCATGCCGCGATTTCTTCACCGTACTGCTCATCGGGAACACCGATAACCTGAACATCCTTAACCTTATCATGTGTATAGATAAACTCTTCAATTTCCTTCGGATAAATGTTTTCACCGCCACGGATAATCATATCCTTGAGTCTGCCGGTGATTTTATAGTTGCCGTCCTCAGTCTTACAGGCAAGGTCACCCGTATGAAGCCATCCCTGCTTATCAATGGCAGCGGCAGTGGCTTTAGGCATTTTATAGTAGCCCTTCATAATGTTATAGCCTCTCGCCACAAATTCACCTGTTTCACCCACAGGCATATCCTCACCTGTTTCGGGATCAACTATTTTACATTCAATTTCGGGAAGTGCACGGCCGACAGTGCTTACTCTGACATCGAGAGAGTCGTCAGTTGAGCTCATAGTGCATCCGGGAGAGGCCTCGGTCTGTCCGTAAACTATGGTAATTTCCTTCATATTCATTTTATCGACGACATCCTGCATAACCGAAATAGGACAAGGTGAGCCGGCCATAATACCTGTTCTCATATATGAAAAATCGGTTTTAGCGAAATCGGGATGCTCCAACAGAGCTATGAACATAGTAGGTACGCCATGGAAGCAGGTAATCTTTTCCTGATTAATACATGCCAGGGCAGGCTTCGGTGTGAAATAAGGTATAGGCGAAAGTGTAACACCGTGAGTCATAGAAGCCGTCATAGCAAGCACCATGCCGAAGCAATGGAACATAGGAACCTGAATCATCATTCTGTCGGCAGTAGAAAGATCCATTCTGTCACCGATACACTTACCGTTGTTCACAACATTGTAATGAGTAAGCATAACTCCTTTCGGGAATCCGGTAGTGCCTGAGGTGTACTGCATATTACATACATCGTCAGGATTCACCGTGGCAGCAATACGGTATACCTCCTCTACAGGTACATTTTCACTTCTGGCAATAGCCTCATCCCATTCGAGACAGCCCTTCTTCTTAAAGCCGACAGTGATAACATTGCGAAGGAAAGGAAGTCTTTTACTGTGCAAGGGCTTACCGGCCTCAAGCGTGTCAAGCTCAGGGCAAAGCTCACCGATAATCTCTGCATAATGAGAATCACGGTATCCCTCAACGAGAATGAGCGTATGAGTATCCGACTGCTTGAGCAGATACTCAGCTTCGTGAATTTTATAGGCAGTATTCATCGTAACCAGTACGGCACCGAGCTTGGTCGCCGCCCAGAAAGCGATGTACCACTGAGGAATATTAGTAGCCCAGACAGCCACATGTGAACCCGGCTTTATGCCGAGAGAAATAAATGCACGACAGCATTCATCCACATCATCTCTGAACTGCGCATAGGTTCTTGTGTAATTGAGGGTAGTATACTTAAAAGCATACTGGTCAGGGAATTCTTCAACCATTGTGTCGAGAACCTGCGAGAAGGTCTTGCGTACGAGAGCTTCCTTTTTCCAGACAAAATTACCCGTCCCTTTTTTATTCCAATAAAGGTGACTCTTTTTTCTGGAGGGAGTCTGAAACTGCTGCATATACTGGAGGAAATGCGCATATATTACGTCGATTTCTTTAAGGTCCTCCATCCAATCAGGATTCCACTCAAGAGAAATAAAGCCGTCATAATTCACGGAAGCGAGAGCATTTATCATAATCTCTGTAGGAATTTCGCCCTCACCCATAAGACAGTATTCACGCTTACCGTCGATTTCAGCAGAGTCCTTAATGTGTACATGCTTTATATATGCACCGAGATTTGTAATAGTTTTTTCGGGATCCTCCCCTTCCTCACAGAAGGTATGATACATATCCCACAAGGCTGCTACGGAATCGCAGGCAAACTCAATAAGAATATCACGCAGAGCTGCCGTGTTTCTGAACATACCTGTAGTTTCAATAAGTACGGTAACAT
>JAFSDF010000009.1 GCA_017436375.1 Clostridia bacterium
AAACTGCGAAGCACTTTAAAATGCGAAATAGCTTTGCAAGAAAAGGCGAAAATCACCGATAATGCTGACGCATATCGGTGATTTTTAACGCGTTATTGTGAAATTATTTCACATTTTAAAGAAATACTGCCTTATGGGATGTCGGCGAAGCTCCTCTCTTTTTTCAATTTGCTATAGCACTGTAAACAACAAGAACGATACTTGTTATATTATAACTCTCAATTTTTCATCTCTCTCTTTTCTCAGAATCATATTCTTTTCGAGAGGAATTTCACTATCAAACATAAACCTCATCATAGCGTGGTTCGCCGATTCGATCAGTTCACCGTCAGCGTTTCTGAGGTTTTTAACCGATATTTTAAACGGCTTTTTACCTACAGGCATAACCTCAAGCTCCTCATCGGCAAAAAAGCGGTTTCTTTGTGTGCAGTATGCCACTCCGTTATCATAGCTGTCAACCACACCGACAACATCCCACTCTCTGTTATATCCGCCCTTATAGCTGATATTTGCATCCTCAGAAGGATCAGAGAAGAAAAATCCGGTACAGTAATCACGATAGCTTACCTTGCGCATCTCGTCGAGTATCCACTGCTCAGGTCTGTAATCATCGGAAGGTTTTTCAAAATATCCGTCAATAGCCCTGCGATATGCATTGGTAACTACGGCTACATAATATTCCGACTTTGCTCTGCCCTCAATCTTAAAGCTCGTAATACCGGCTTTTACCATTTCAGGTATATGCTCAATCATACACATATCCTTGGAGTTGAGAATATATGTTCCGCCATCACCTTCATAAACAGGAAAATACTGACCGGGCCTCGTCTCCTCCATCAGAGCGTACTTCCAGCGACACGGCTGCGCACATTCGCCCTTATTGGCGTCTCGGTTTACAAGATAATTTGAAATCAGGCACCTTCCCGAAAAAGAGACGCACATAGCACCATGGACAAAGCATTCAATATCCATATCTTCAGGGATGTTATTTCTCAGCTCCGTGATTTCTTTCATAGAAAGCTCTCTGGCAGTGACGATACGCCTTGCGCCAAGATTATAGAAAGCATTTGCCGATGCATAATTTACGATGCCCGTCTGGGTGGAAATATGGATTTCGAGTTCGGGTGCATACTTTTTCGCATAATCGAGAACACCCATATCCGAAATTATAAGTGCATCCACCTTCGCCTCAACTGCGTTTCTGAGAAACTCAGGCAAATATTCAAGCTCACCGTTACGAGGCAAAACATTACAGGTAAGATAAACCTTGACGCCTCTTTCGTGTGCATATTCTACAGCCCGGTGCAGCTCCTCATTGCTGAAATTGGCAGGTGCGGCTCTCATACCGAAAACCGTACCGCCCAGATAAACTGCATCTGCGCCGTATCTGACTGCAACCTTAAGTCTTTCCATGTCCCCTGCAGGAGCGAGAAGCTCAGGCTTTTTTATTACTTTTTTCATTATTTTCACCTTAACCGCCATAGAGAACCTTTTCAGTGTTTGCCTGATGCTCACTGTAGGTTTTTGCCAAGAAGATATCACCTGTGTCATTATGACAGAAGAAATAATAATCTGTATCATCAGGATAAAGCGCTGCTCTGATTGCCGCGGCACCCGGATTACAGATAGGTCCGGGAGGCAAGCCCTCAGAACTGTATGTGTTATATGAATTGAGATAAAGATTATAATAAAAATCCGAAAGAACATTAAATTCCTTAAGCGAAAGAATATAATCCTTGGTTGAGTTCATGCCAATGGTAGGATATGTGGCGCTTTCCCTGAGACGGTTATGAATAACCGATGAAATGACATCCATCTGAGAAACATCCTTAGCTTCACGCTGAATAACAGAAGCGATATTGATAATGTCATCCAGACTCATATCCAACTCCTTAAGTCTCTTGGCGTATTCATCCTTCCATTTACTTTCGAAGTTATTAAAGAGCTTTTTAAGCACTGAGCCGGCATTTTCTCCGATAAAGAAATCATAGGTATCGGGGAAAAGATAACCTTCAGCATCAAGATATCTGCCGTTAGAAGCCTCTATTTTACTGATAAACTCATACTGATCACCGATAATGTCAAGATTAGCATAAAGCTTATCTGCTTCACATACACCGTATTTTTCTATTTTTCGGAAAATCTGTGCAATTGTCCAACCCTCCGGGAAAGTAAGACGGACCGTATCTTTATAGCCGCTGCTGGAAACCATTATTTCCTCAAGTATGCTTTCTATTCCCATTTCAGAATTAAGGAAATATGTTCCCGGAGAATACTTGATTCTGACAGTTTCGTACTGTTCAGTTTCACTGTTCAGCCTTCTGACCTCATCATAGTGTCTGAATTTACAGAAAATATTGGTCACAAGAGGCTGCTTTATGAGGCCTGCATCCTTTATTATTTCGAAAACCTGCTCATACTCCGTAGCCTCGGGAGGTATATAAACAGAAATGTAGTCGTCACTGCCGCTCTTATCAATAACAAGTATATCATTAATGGTAGTCATGGCGACAGTCGATGCCGTAACTGTAAGAATGGAAATAAAAATTATGCAGACACAGGCAACCAGAACTGAGTTGATAAAATCGTACTTTTTCTTTTTAGCTGATTTTTTTGCAGGAGCGGCAGTTCTGGCAGGTCTTTGTACAACCGCCTTTTTCACTGCAGGGGCAGCAGTCTTAGGCATAGACTTACCCTTGACAGAGTTTCTGTTTTCGGCCGCAACTTCCTTCTTGGTTTGAGTTTGCATCTGATTCTGAGACTTGACTTCATTGACAGGCAAATTGATTCTCGTTTGCTGTACAGAAGCATTTCTTCTCTGAATAGACTCGAGATATTCTTTACCTGTAACCTCCTTCACTAAGGGTTCAGGTTTTTTATCAGATGAAACGGTAAAGTCGGGTATTGATGCGGCTTCTTCCGGTAAATTTACCCTGAATTTACCTGCCCTCGGGTGACCTGCGGAGGCTGAAGTCGGTGTAGCCCTACCGCGTGTAGACTGAACATTTTCGCTGAAATCACCCAATGAATTTGACTTAGTAATGTGAGGCGGCACTGAACCGGAAGCTGTGTCCTCACTGCGGAAGCGATCATCCATATTAAGTCCTCCTTCTACTTGATTAAATAAATATTCCTGTCTGTTATGACGATATCCAGCTTAACATCGAATTTATCGCAAGGAAGCTCATCGCAAATGCACTCGTCATAGCATAATGCTAGCTTTATTCCTTTGAAATTACTTAAAAAACGGTCATAATATCCACCGCCGTAGCCGAGACGGTAGCCTCTTTTATCGACAGCTAAGGCAGGCACTACGCAGACTGTGCTGTCACTGAAGCATGCCTTGACGCAAAATGAAGTATCGGGCTCCTGCAGTGAATAAAATCCTGCAACAAGAGATCTGCCGATATCCTTTACGAAATAGAAATCCATATCTCCGTTTCCGTTTACACATTTAGGCAGAGCTACTTTTTTTCCATCCTTAAGCGCCGTATCAATAATCTTCAGTGTGTCAGCTTCTGACTTTACCGAATAATAAATTAAAACCGTGTCTGAATTTATATAAGCATCGTTTTTGATAAAGCTGTCATAAATTCTTTTGTCCTTTGCTTCGCTTTTAACCTCAGCGCGGACACTTCTGAATTTATTTCTCAGCTCCCTTTTTTCATCTTTTATTTGCATTGTATCGCCTTACGAATCTCATCAGCCTTGTCGGCACCGGAAATAGCAGAAACGATTTCGAGTCCGAAATCAACTGCAACTCCCGCACCCTTAGCCGTAATAATGTTACTGTCACGCACGACATATTTATCGCTTATGACAGCTCCTTCAAGGTCTTTTTCAAAGCCGGGATACGCTATTGCTTCTTTTCCGTCAAGGAGCCCTCTGTGACCTAAAATCGACGGAGCAGCACATATTGCACAAAGCAATTTGCCGTTACTTACTGCGAAATCAATAGCCCTCTGAACCGTGTTATCTTTTTCGAGATTAAGCGTGCCCGGCATTCCGCCCGGAAGCACAACAGCCTCTAATGTATTATCAAAAAATATATCGTCACAGACTTTATCACATTCGACTCTTATTCCGTGGGCTCCGCTTATAAGCTTTCCGCCGACTCCGACAGTTTTGAGCTCAATTCCGGCTCTTCTTATCATATCCACAGCAGCAAGCGCTTCGACCTCTTCAAAGCCTTCAGCAAGAAAACAATAAACCATTTTTATCCTCCTTAATCCAAAGCTATATTCATATAAATATCATCTCTGATACTTTCCTTCGCATCGGTATCAGCAAAGTAAATCATACCGAATTTATTTTTATCGCATTTACAGTAATCGCTGAGATCATAGGGTGACACTATTTCTGTGCCCTCACCCAGCCTGCTAAGAAAAATCCGCGTATTGGCGGTATAATTATCCTCAGAACTGATGTATTCGAGAACCTCATCGCCGTTTGAGCTGATTATATAACAGCTATCCTCCGTATTTCGCACAAAATCATAGTCAGCATATTGCAAGCAGGATGATGCATATTTCCATTCGTTGTCACTGAATGAAAAAGTCGAATCCGTAAGCTTATTTCTCAGACACAAATAGTCCTCGGGGCTTATAATTTCACCTTTAAGCTCCAAGCCAATGTGGTCACTTAAAGACCGATAATTATACATCAGGCTATCAAAGCCGAATTTTGAATAATATCTATAAAGCTCTTCATTCGCAGGAACGAGAGAAATAAAAGCAATACCCTTTGCTCTGACATACTCCTGAGCCTCTTTGATAAGCTTTTCCATCAAACCTTTTCTTCTGTGACTCTCTGCGGTAGCAGCAGCATACAGGTACCGTCCCTCAAGCTCTTTGCCGCCTGTTTTAATTTTTCCTGTAAGAAGATACAAAGCAGAAACCGCCTCATCATCAATGATTTCTGCAAAGCACTCAGAAGGTGTGTAACCGCAGTCAAACAACAGACTGATATATTCTTCATTATCACCGAAGGTATCGGCCCACAGTTTTTTCAGGGAGCTCTTGTATCTGTTAACATCTGTCAGCATCTATCAACCACGCCTCATATTTTTCAGGTAATAAATCGGGATAATAGGAAAGCTTGGCCTTCCTTAGATTTTCGAGACCGAGATCATCTTCTCTGTCTATATATTTAAAAGCAGAAAGCTCATTTTCAACAAATTGCTGATTAATCATAGGGTATGCACCTCTAATGTTTGAAAAAGCCTTTTCAAAATGCACACAGAAGGTGTCCGTTCTTATCTGAGTACCCATAGCGAATGCGATAACCTTTCCGTCGATTCTCAGGACTGCACCTTTGCAGTCAAGAGCGTCAAAGTTTTCAAATACGCGCCTTATTATCTGCAGCTCCTTTTCCAGATCTTCACTGTAAAGACTACCGCTTGTCTGAATCCATTCCACATTCATATTATAGCAATCTTCAATGTTTTCCGCGGACATTTTTTCGTAAGACCAGTTATATGTTTTTCTGAAATAGGAAATGTGATTTCTTTTAGGCTGATATTTTTTTCCTGCCAGATTAATCAGATTTTCACTTTTGTAAATATAGTCGCAACCGTCCCTGTCAAAGCTTATATCAAACAAATCTCCGTACAGCCCCTTAAGCTCCTCAGCCTCATCCGCTCCGAGACCGAAAAAATAACAGGGCCTGTTCTGAATTCTCATATCCTCAATAATCAGAGCAATTACAGCTTTAATGTCACCACTGCCTACAGGATAGCAGTAGCCGATGGTATCATCCGTAAAGCACCTGGTTACAAGATAGCCGGCAACATCAGCAATTTCAAGCCGCATTTTCGCCGTATAAGAAAAAATATTGGAAAAAGAATATTCACATGTCAGATTATCACGGTTAGAAAGTCTTTCTTTAACCCATTGCTTATCAATGATTTCAGGCGTATGAAAATCAATCATCTATAAGAAGCATCCTTTCGACTGTATCGCGAACCATTTCTGAAATATACTCAACAGTAAAAGGTTCGCCGTTTTCTCCGCATTTTATTACATTCCACCCTAATTTTTCCGCAGCATAAACTGCAGCCTTATGACAGGAAACAAGATACTCGACATCTCTTTCGTGAACATCCTTTTTCTTTTCGTCACCGGAATAGCGCTTCAGAAGAAGCTTCTGAGAAATATCCACCGGCATATCCAGATAAATAACACAATCAGGCTCGGGAACACCTATTTTATCATATTCAAATTCAAAAAGCCATTCGAGATAAGAATCCCATTCACTTTCGTCAAGCTTTGTCATCTGATGTGCCGCATTAGATGTGGTATATCTGTTTGCAACAGTAATCTTTTCAGATTCATACTCCTTCTGCCAGTGCTTTTTAAAGCTGGCATAGCGGTCTACAGCATAAAAGGTAGACGCTGCATAAGCGTTTACATCAGAGGGCTTGTCTCCCAATTCTCCGCTGAGATACATTTTTACGAGAGTGCTTGAGCTGTCTGAATAAAAAGGCAGATCAAGATTGTAAACACCGTAGCCTTTTTTTCTGAGAAAAGCAGATAAAAGCTCTGCCTGTGTAGCCTTACCGCTCCCGTCAAGGCCCTCGATCACAACCATTTTTCCCATAAAGCACCTCTCAGTAAGTAAGAATAACAGCAAAAATTTCCAATGTGTCGCTTTCACTTTCGTTAGCAATAGAATGCTCCTGACCTGAAAGGCACACACAGCTGTCACCTGCATTAAGGATCTCTTTCTTGCCGTTGTCATTATAAACAGCTGTTCCCCTGAGGATATAAAAAATTTCTTCTTCATTTTCATGAATATGTGCACCGATAGAACAGCCCGGCTCAAGTGTAATGGTAGCGATTAATCTGGATGCACCCTTGTATTCTCCCTTATCCAAAACGTTTCTGATAACGGCCTGACCGTTACCGCCGCGCATCTGAAGCTTAATATCAGTTGTCATATCAGCATTTCTCTTAATCATAATCTCACAATACCCCTATTTTAATTATATTCTCAATGATTATAGCAAGTATTTACATTTTTATCAATGATTTTTTATTAATTTTTTCTTTCAAATCACTTTAAAATCTCTTAAAACTGAAAAATGATTGACAAATGTGATTTAATATCTTAGAATGATAATGAAAATATGACGAAACAGGAAGTGATATTATGACAAAAGCAGGTGTTTATCTGATCGGGTTATCCGATTGTGATGAGAAGGTTTGTGCCGCAGCAGGAAGAATCTCCACCCAGGAAGGGACAGCCTTAGAAATTTACGGGAAATCACAGGATAAAGAAAAAAACGCAAAGCTTATCAGCAAGGTAACCAAATCAGGACATACATCAACGATTGAGCATGTATTCTTTAATCTTGCCTTTGAGAATGTTTCCGTGGTTGTAGAGCAGTTTTTAATTGAATTCCGTCTTGCATCCTTCACAGTAAAATCCCGACGCTATGTTGATTTCGGAAGTGCCGGCTATTTTATGCCTGAATTTAAAAACGAAAGTGACAAGAAGCTTTACACCGATACCATGGACAGTCTTTTTGATGCCTATGTTTCACTGACAGAAAAAGGCATACCGAAGGAGGACGCACGCTTTGTTCTCCCCTACTGCTTTTACAGTAATTTCCTTTGTTCACTCGGCGGCAGGGAATTAATCAATCTGCTCAATGCCATGATATACGGCAGAGGAAGAAAAATTAAAGAGATTTACGAGCTCGGTTTATCACTTTATGCACAATGCAAAGAAAAAACTCCGGGGATTTTCTCAGATTTCGAAATCAGAGGCAAAAAATACAGAGATGAAATCAGCCTTGATTTCTGCGAAGAAAAGGAAACAAATAAAAGTGCAGAGCCCTGTGAGATTCTCTCATATACCTCTGACGGCGAAAGAAACATTGCAAGAGCTGCACTCATAGAAAAATTTAACTATTCTTCTTCTCAGGCCGAGAGAATAATTTCAAGTAAAGAAAATATCAGGCATATTCTCGAGGCTGTAACCAAATCCTCCAGACCGAGAGCACTCGAGCATTTCAATTGCACCGTCAGATTCAATAAGGTTTCCTTGGCCTGTCTTACACATTTTGCAAGACACAGGATTCAGAGCATCTCTATCCCTGAGCTGATATGCGCTGACAGGGAAAGCTATGTTATCCCCGAAACAGTAAAAAATGGTACTGAAGCATATACCGTTTATCATAACTGCTTTGAAAAAATCAAAATACTTTTTAATGCTTTCAGCAAAAAAGGCTACGATGAATCTACTCTTGTTTATCTCGTTTTAAGCGGTAATACCGTCGATTTCGTTACCACGATGAATGCCAGAGAGATGATGCTCTTTTTCAAACTCAGAAGCTGTACGAGAGCTCAGTGGGAAATTCAGGAGTTTGCTGTGGACTTTCTTAAAAAGCTCCGGAAAATCGCTCCTGACCTGTTCTCCTTCTACGGCCCGAGCTGCTATGCGACAGGAGCCTGTCCCGAAGGCAGAATGACCTGCGGAAGATCCGCAGAAATCAAAGATAAATTTAAAACTTTATAAACTGAAACTCGGCATCTTTTCGGATGCCGAGTTGTTTTTAATCTGCTGAAACGGAAACGGATGCCGTCGCCTGAGCAGCCATAACACAGTCAATCGCCAGAACAACACCGAGAGCAACCTTCTCATCGCTTTCATTCTCAATGTCAAGCTCGTAGCAATCACCCCAGGTCATCCACTGCTTATTTATGGTTACTATCCTTCGCCCGTTTTTGGTGATTTCATAGTCGTGAGCAAAAAAGTCACCACGTATTTCCCAGCCGAGACCGTCAATGGAATATTTTGGTCTGAAAAGTGAGAACTGCTTTACTATTTCTGCTACTTCAGTGCCGTCTATATAAACAAAATACCGTGGCAAAAAGCTGAATACCTTTTGCGAAATAAAAGCAACCTCGTTTCCCTGTAAATCATAAATGTGTAATTTTTTACCGAGAGAAATGAACTCACCCTCTATAAAATATTTTTCCTGTCCCTGATCATCAAAAACCTTGAATTTATCCTTCCATGAAAAAACCTTCTGCTTAATATACAGCTTCATATTTATTCCTCCTTTTTACATCTGTATTCTAACATTGCTTTTTTCTGTCTGTCAAGTACAAACTCAAAATATCATTGGCTCTATCTGTTTACCTTCGAGAGCATAAAAAGCTGCCTCAAGCACCCTTTCAAAATCACAAACTATGGAAAACGGTTTATTGATGCAGTCATCCTGTCTCATAGGAATAAAGTAATAATTCTTATAATTCAGCAAAGTTCCGATATTTTTTGCAGAGGCTGAAAGTGCATCATTTGTAGAAACACCAATCAAAACCGGCTTCTGATTTCTCAGATGAGACTTCACAGCAAGAGTAACAGGCGTGTCATATATTCCTGCCGCTAGTTTAGCAAGCGTATTTCCCGTACAGGGCAGAACAATCATCAGATCTGTCATTTTTTTAGGTCCGATTGGCTCGGCCTTTTCAAGAGTTCTGATTACTTCCTTGCCCGTAATATTTTCTACAGTCTCTACAAAATCCGCCGCTTTACCGAAGCGTGTGTCTATTCCTGAAGCGTTAAAAGACATTATGGGCAGAATATCTATGCCTTCCGAAATGATGTATTCCATTTGTGTCAAGGTTCTTTCAAAGGTACAGAAGGAACCTGTAATTGCATAACCAAAGGTCAGTTTTTCCATTAATCTCCCCCGTTTCTTGAGTTTATATGTTTAAGTGTAAGCTTTGCAAGTCTCTTAGCCGCAGATAAATAGAGAAATCTTCCCGGTAAAGAGCCACCATCAATATAATCGGTATCCCTGCCTGCAAAGTACTCCCGGTTTACTCCGTAGGGCGCTGATGCAAGCTCAAAGTATTTTCCTCTGAAATGATTTATATCTTCAAAGCTGAAAATGTTGTGAGGCACCGTATTAAAAACATAATCAAAAATATAAAGGAACGAACTGATTTTTCCGAGTTCAAAGGTTTTGTATCCGATACACTCCGCTTCAGTAAGCTGAATATTATTTCTGGCTGATACATATATGTCACAGCCCTCTCTTATCAGTGACTGTGCCGTAAATTTTGCCACTCTGCCAAAGCCTGTTACAAGAACCTTCTTCCCCCTTACATCCCCGCCTGAGCTTCCGTTCAATAATCTGACAGCTCCTAGCCCGGTCAGATATGCATTGTAAAGTGTGAATTCTTCGCTTTCCAGATAATCAAAATATGATATATGCTTTTCAGCTAAATAATCCTTGACTTCCTCGGGGAATCCGCCGCCGAAAACTAAATTTGTTTTATTGAGAAGACTTAATATATCATTGAGCTTATAACTAAATATTCCGTTTGATGAAAAAACGGTTTCCTTATCTTTAGTCACGGGAACAGGCAGAATTACTGCGTCATTATCACTGATTTTTAAATCTGTTTTGCTTTTTTCACAGGAATTGATATATATGCATCTGTATCCCTCAACAAGCAGAAGTCTGTTTAATTCTTCCTGTCTTTTATCGCCGCCGATTATTATGATGTTTTTCATAGTAACCTCCTGTAAATCCGATATACTTCATATTATGTTTTAAATTTTTTCTTGTTAATTTTTCTAAAAGTGTTTACTATTTTTTTGCAATGCAATATAATATAAGGTGATATTTTGAAGCGAGGTGCTTAAAATGTACGAAATAGATAAACTGCTAAAAGAAGTAAAGCGAATACACTTCATCGGTATCGGTGGCTCAGGCATGTGTCCCATCGCAGAAATTCTTCACAGCTGGGGTTACACGATAACGGGCTCTGATAATAATACAGGTGACAATATTACAAAGCTCCGCTCTATGGGTATAGATGTAATTTTAGGTCAAAAGCCCGAAAACATAGCGGGAGCTGAAATGATAATTTATACCGCCGCAATACTCAAGGATAATCCTGAACTCGTGGCCGCCAAGGAAAGCGGTATCCCTTGCTTCGAGAGAAGCAAGATTTTCGGTGCAATTACCCGGAAATACAGTAACTGTATAAGCGTATGCGGTACTCACGGCAAAACCACCGTTACTGCTATGCTGACACAGGTGCTTACTATGGCTGACAAGGATCCCTCAGCTCTTATCGGAGGCAGACTCCCCCTCATTGACAGCCACGCAAGAGTTGGTAATAACGAAACCTTTGTCTGCGAAGCCTGTGAATACTGCGACCATTACCACGACCTATCACCTGATGTCGCTGTGATACTCAATGTGGACGAGGATCATCTCGAATATTTCAAAAACATAGATAATATCATCAGATCCTTTGAGAAATTTGCTACTCTCACATCGACAACACTGATTTATAACAACAGCGACCCTGAAACAGTGAAGGCAGTTGAAAATGTTGACAGAAAAAAAATCACCTTCGGTAAAACTGCCGAAAGTGATTACTATCCTGAAAATATCACATATAACCGCGGCTCTTTCGCTGAATTCGATGTTATGAATAAAGGCGAGAAAATTGCACATCTTGCTCTTAACATCCCGGGTGAGCATAATATTCTTAACTCACTCGCCGCTTTTGCCGCCGCAGTTAACGCAGGCTGTACTCCCGAAGCGTGTAAAAAAGGTATAGAGGCCTTTTCAGGCGCAGGAAGAAGATTTGAAATTTTAGGCGAAATAGACGGTATAACCATCGCTGACGACTATGCTCATCATCCCAATGAGCTGAAGGTTACTCTCGAGGCTGTAATGAAAATGGGCTACAATACGGTGTGGGCAGTATTCCAACCCTTCACTTATTCGCGAACCTCACTTCTTTTCGATGATTTCGTCAGAGTACTTCAGATTCCCGATAAGTGCGTTATGACTGAAATTATGGGCTCAAGAGAAGTAAACACCATCGGTATTTATACTAAGGATCTGGCAGAAAAAATTCCCGGCAGTGTATGGTTCAATACCTTCGAGGAGGTCTGTGACCATGTTTTAGCCAACGCAAAAAGCGGTGATATTATCATTACTCTCGGCTGCGGCGACATCTACAAAGCAGCACAGATGATGGTAAAAAGATTAAAATAACATATTTTTCCATATATATTAAAGCACATATTTCACATAATATAATCAGCGGATAAGTCGATTGCGTTTGTGGCTTCTCCGTCGGTTGTACGGAGAAAGTCCTGTGCAATCATAGATTCACCCCTTTGTTTCAAAAGAGACAAAGGGGTTTGATTTTTTTTATAAAAAGTATTGACATCAAACTGTACTATATGTATAATACAGTTGTAAACCGTATTAATCGATTAATACACTTTTTTCTGAAAGGCGGTGTTAAATTTTGGTTTCTTTCGAAAAATTCATTCCCGGTGACGGGCCGATCTATCAGCAGATAGTTCTGTACATAAAACGGGAAATTTCTGCAGGTAATATATGCTCTGACGACGAAATGCCGTCACGAAGAGTCCTGTCATCGCTTTTAGGTGTTAACCCTAACACTGTACAGAAATCCTATAAAATTCTGGAAGACGAAGGAATCATTCAATCTCATTCAGGTGCTAAAAGTCTTATCGTTTCTGACGAAGCCATGAGAAAGAAAATTAGAACAGAGCTCCTTGAAGCAGATGCAAAAAATGCCGTTGCTACCCTTAAGCAAATGGGTGTGAGCAAGAATGAGGCTTTTGATCTTATCGGGAGATTCTGGAAGGAGGAAGATTAAAATGAAAAATTATTTATCGGTATTTGCTTTGCAGATCAAAAGCACATTTTCCAAAATTTTGGCAGTCATTTTTATGATGAGTGCAGCACAGCTCGTTCTGTTTATTCACATTCTGAATTCAGGAGAAATAGTCATACCAAACAGATTTACAAACGAGGAGTTTCTTTCAGGTATAGAGGGAATCCTTCAGGACAGCAGAGCTATGAGCTTTATCTTCGCTTTTGGATTTCTTCTCGTAACGGTAATACTCGCAGTCAACGGCTGCAGATACACTTCAAGAGAAGACTATACCCTGCGAAGACTTAATATAACAGAGAAGAAAGCTATGCTCACCAAAGGTATTTACGGTGTTTTAGTATACGCACTTTTCATTATGGCTGAAGCGCTGGTAATGCTTATCATCTGTAATATCTACATACATTTTGCTGAAAGCCATCCGCAGATATTTGACGGCTTCATCAGCAATCAGACGGTTTTCCTTGCTTTTTACAGGAGTAATATAATACACTCGGTGCTTCCTTTGGAGGACTATTTCAAGTATATAAGCACATTCATTGCTCTGATCAGCATAAGCTTTTCTACCGCCTATATCTCCTACTTTGTCAGAAGAAAAAAGCTGTTTTTAGAAGCCTTTATCCTCGTTCCTGTAATTTTAATCAACTTCACCTCCACCTGGACAGCCGGCTTCGCTGCAGATGTGACTTTAATCGGTGTAAGCTGCTTTATTCTCGGTATACTTATCACCCGCATTTCAAAGGAGGAACAGGCCTATGACAGATAAAATCAGAAAATTCATACCGATCGGTTATAAACCTGAAAAGGAATTATGGGTTTACGGCTCGGTAATTATGATGGCGGTTACCCGTTCACTGTTATATTTTCTCTCATATTATAGTGCTTA
>JAFSDF010000103.1 GCA_017436375.1 Clostridia bacterium
CTTCTTCCTGGCATCTAATCTCATTTATGACAAGCCGAGAAAAACACAGATTAAATTCCTTGCAATCGTGTGGGGACTTGTGGCTGTTTTACTGGCAGTTCTTATCCCACTCGGAATTATCTGATTTATATCCGCAAAGAATGTCGCTCAGGCGGCATTCTTTTTTATGTTACTGTTCCCTTCTTTTTTATCTTAAGGCTTGACAAAAGTAAAATAATGGTTATAATATTTTTTAGCACTCTGATGTTGTGAGTGCTAAAAATTATTTTTTTAAGATTGGAGTTAAATATAAAATGGCAAAGAAACAGTTTAAGGCAGAATCAAAAAAGCTTATGGATATGATGATTAACTCGATCTATACCCATAAAGATATTTTCCTTCGCGAACTCATTTCCAACGCAAGCGATGCTCTCGACAAAAGATACTACCGCAGTCTTTCACAGGGCGAAAGCGGCAGCGCAAGAGAGGACTATAAGATTAATCTTGCCGTGGACAAAGACAGCCGTACACTCACCATAAGCGATAACGGATGCGGTATGAATGAAAAAGAGCTTGAAACTAATCTCGGCACCATCGCTAAAAGCGGCTCTCTTGACTTCAAAAGCGACCTCGAAAAGGACAGTGATGTGGAAATTATCGGTCAGTTCGGCGTAGGCTTTTACTCTGCCTTTATGGTGGCTGATAAGGTTACCGTTATAAGTAAAGCTCTCGGTGAGGATAAGGCTTACAAATGGGAATCCACCGGTGTTGACGGCTACACAATCGGTGAGGCCGAAAAGGACAGCGAAGGTACCGTTATCACCCTCAAAATCAAGGAAAACACCGAAAACGAAAACTACGACAAATATCTTGACCAGTACGGAGTGCAGGACATCGTAACCAAATATTCCGACTATATCCGCTACCCCATTATGCTCGATATGAGCCATACACAGCTCAAGGAAGGTACCGAGGACGAATACGAGACCGTTACTGAGCCTACACAGCTTAACAGTATGGTTCCTCTGTGGAGAAAGAATAAAAACGAAATCACCGCTGACGACTATAACAATTTCTATATGTCAAAATTCTATGATTTCGAAGCACCGCTTAAAACTATCCACTCTAAAACCGAAGGTCAGATTTCCTATGATGCACTGATGTACATTCCCGCTCATGCTCCCTTCGATTTTTACTCAAAGGACTACGAAAAGGGCTTACAGCTTTACTCAAACGGTGTTCTCATTATGGACAAATGCGGCGACCTTCTCCCGGACTATTTCAGCTTTGTAAAGGGTCTCGTTGACTCGGCTGACCTGTCTCTTAATATTTCCAGAGAGCTTTTACAGCAGGATCACATTCTTAAGGTTATCGCAAAAAATGTGGAGAAAAAAATCAAAAACGAGCTTTCAAAAATGCTTACAAGTGACAGAGAAGCTTATGAGAAATTCTTCTCAGCCTTCGGTGTTCAGCTCAAATACGGTCTTTACACCAATTACGGCATGAATAAGGAAACTTTACAGGATTTGGTTATGTTCTGCTCTTCAAACGAAAAGAAGCTCACAACCCTCAGAGAGTATGCCGACAGAATGAGAGAAGAGCAGAAAACCATTTACTACGCTTCCGGTGAAACTATCGACAAAATTGACCTTCTCCCCCAGGCTGACGCAGTAAAGAGCAAGGGCTACGAAATTCTCTATTTCACAGACGATATCGACGAATTCGCCATCCAGATGCTCCGTGAATATGACGGCAAAACCTTCACCAACATCTGTGCCGCAGGCTTAGATCTTCAGAGTGACGAAGAAAAAGAGGCTGTAAACAAAAAGAACGAGGATGAAAAAGAGCTTCTCACCTTCCTTAAAGAGAGCATCGGCGACAGCGTCAATGAGGTAAGATTTACTTCTTCTCTGAAAAATCATCCCGTATGTCTCACAACTGAAGGTATGCTTTCACTTGAAATGGAAAAGGTGCTTTCAGCTATGCCCGGTGCAAACGGAAATGCAAAGGCTACACTTATCCTCGAAATCAGCACAGAGCATCCTATTGCTGAAAAGCTTGTAAAGCTTTATGCAGAGGATAAGGAAAAGACAGCAAAATATGCGAAGATTCTTTATGCACAGAGCTGTCTCATCGCAGGCAGAGCAATCGACAATCCTGCGGAGTTCAGCGAGATGATTTGTGAATTGATGTGATTAACCTCTCCGTCTTTGCTTCGCAAATCCACCTCTCCTTTCAGGAGAGGCTTTTTTCATTGACAGGTTGATTAATAATTGATATAATCAAAAATTAAGGGAGATGATGAAATGAAAAAGAGAATTCTGATTCCTGTTTGTACTGTATTAATAGTTATTGCTATCCACTTAATTATCGGCTTTATTCCCGGTTCACCGAAGGGTGCGTATTTATCGAATCAAAATTCAAGTACTGAAACCATAGTACTATATGATTACATAGCAGATACGGAAAGAAATGCCGTTATTTCAGGTCAGCAGGAATCAACCTGGATGGGCAGCGCTGATTATGAGACGGATTACATCTATGAAGCTTCGGGCAAATTACCCGTAATCAAGGGC
>JAFSDF010000104.1 GCA_017436375.1 Clostridia bacterium
AATACATCTGTTTTTATATTTATTAATCAGAATTATCTGTGTTGCACAAGGGTAAAATTTGCTTTTTTAGCCGTTTTTTCGCCCGCTCGAAGTATAAACATACGCCTTCGGGACGAAGAAAACGACTTCTGCATCTTAATGTAACAGCCCCCTTTTATGTATAAGCTGTTTCTCCCTCTCATAAAATAATACAAAAAACAAAGGGGAGATTTCTTTTGAAAAAAGAGAAGCTGTACGGTATACTTTTTTACATTTTTACCGCTGAGGGTATAGGTGCCCTTTCTGCACTCATAGCAGGTAACTTTTCTGATTTCTTTCTGGAATACGAGGAGCCGCCCTTACTGCCGCCCGGTTGGCTGTTTCCTGTGGTGTGGACAGTGCTTTATGCCATTATGGGCTATTCGGCTTATCTCATCAGCAGAGCCGATACCTCAAAGGATGTGAAGAAAAATGCACTGACGGTTTATTGGATTCAGCTTGCCCTTAACTTTATGTGGAGCATACTTTTCTTCCGCTTTGAGCTTTTATGGGTTGCCTTCATTGACATTGTACTGCTGTTGATTGCGGTCTGTGCTATGACGGCTATGTTCGGCCGTATTCTGCCGAAGGCGGGATGGCTGAATGTACCCTATATTCTCTGGGTAGCCTTTGCGACCTATCTTAATATAGCTACGGCTGTGATTAACTGACCGGTACCTTGAAAATTAAACAAAAATCATCGCTGAAAAAAACTGAAATGATAGAAAATCCCAAACTTTGAAAATCCCCTTGAAAAGAGAAAAACTCTGTGATAATATTCTGTTGTTAAAAATCTTTTGGTTAAAAGAGGGGACATAAATGAAAAGCTTTTATCTCAAGCCGAAGCTTTTTTCGGTAATGAAAAATTATTCTAAGGAACAGTTAATCAAGGATATTATCGCAGGAGTAATCGTAGCAGTAATAGCTCTGCCTCTTTCTATCGCACTTGCACTTGCCTCGGGTGTGGAGCCTGCCAACGGTGTTTACACAGCGATTTTTGCGGGCTTTACCGTTTCCTTTCTCGGAGGCAGCCGCATCCAGATAGCAGGACCTACAGCGGCTTTTGCTACGGTGGTAGCAGGTATTGTCGCTACACAGGGAATGGACGGACTGGTTATCGCTACGGTTATGGCGGGCATTTTTCTTATACTTATGGGTGTTTTCAGATTGGGATCACTTATTAAATTTATACCCTACACCATTACTACGGGCTTTACTTCAGGTATTGCCGTGACGATTCTGGTCGGACAGGTCAAGGATTTCCTCGGTCTTACCTATGCAGACGGAGTAAGACCTATCGAAACCATCGAAAAAATCGAGGCGAATATTGAAGCAATATCCACTTTTTCACCTCAGGCTCTTTTAGTCGGTGCGGTCTGTCTCGCCATACTCATAATCTATCCGAAATTTGAAAAGAGAGTGCCTCCCTCACTTATCGCAGTAGTAGCGGGCGCTCTTATGGTGAAGCTTATACCCGGTCTTGATGAGGGAGTATTTACCATCGGTGAGCTTTACACCATTCCTTCGGGACTGCCGAAGCTTGCTATCGGAGGTGTTGATTTTTCCTTCGAAAAAATATCTGCCCTTCTTCCCGATGCTTTTACTATAGCTATTCTTGCCGCTATAGAATCTCTGCTTTCCTGCGTGGTGGCGGACAGTATGGTAGGCTCAAAGCATAACTCCAATGCAGAGCTGGTGGCACAGGGTGCAGGCAACATCGCATCCGTGCTTTTCGGCGGTATACCTGCCACAGGTGCCATAGCCCGTACAGCCGCCAATGCCAAAAACGGAGGCAGAACACCTGTCGCCGGTATGGTACACGCAGTAGTTCTGCTGGTGGTTCTTCTTTTCCTTATGCCTTATGCAGGACTCATTCCCATGCCGACCATCGCCGCTATTCTCTTTATGGTTGCCTATAATATGAGTGAATGGAAAAAGTTTGTTCACACTGTAAAGACCGCTCCGAAAAGCGATACGGCGGTTATGGTGCTTACATTTGTTCTGACGGTGGTTTTTGATCTGGTTATCGCTATCGAGGTAGGTATGATTCTGGCCGTTCTTCTTTTTATCAAGAGAATGAGCGAGGAGACTGCCGTAACCTCATGGAGATACACAGACGATCCGGAAAGTCTTGACCTCAAGAGGGTGCCTGAAAAGGTAAGAGTGTATGAAATAAGCGGGCCGCTTTTCTTCGGCGCAGCGGACAAGATTTTAGATATAACTCTGAAGGATTACACGGAATGTCTCATTTTAAGAATGAGGGCGGTAAATGCCATTGATGCCACGGCGATGAATTCTCTCGAGGCTCTGTATAAAAAGTGCAGTGACAGGGGAGTTCGCCTTATCGTTTCTCACGCTAATGCTCAGCCCTTAGAGGCGATGAAAAAGGCCGGCTTTTATGAAATGCTGGGAGAAGAAAACTTCTGCGCCCATATAGACGAGGCTCTGGAAAAGGCTGAAAGCTACACCGCATAAAACCGATAAAAGGCAGACAAAGAAAAAATGTCTGCCTTTGAAATTTTTCTATTGACAAACGGAAAACTTTGTGGTAATATATCGTAGCAACAGCAAAGAAACTTAATAAATAAATTACTCAGTATGCCCTTTTATGGGGGCGTAGCTCAGCTGGGAGCGAGAAGCACTCAGAAACGCACCCTCGTTAAAAATTAAATATTATACTCATGGGGCATTAGCTCAGTTGGGATGAGTGCTTGACTGGCAGTCAAGAGGTCAGGGGTTCGACCCCCCTATGCTCCACCATGAAAACTCCGTACACAATCGTGTGCGGAGTTTTTCTTGGTGGATTTTTTTATACTTTAACCCAAATGCATTTTATAGAATTTTGCCTTAAAGGTCTTCGTACCGTCGAATGTACTGTATTCACTATAATGGTCAAACACTAAACCACATTTTTCCATAACTCTGCCTGACGCAGGATTATCAACTGCATGGTTTGAAACAAAACCCTGTATTCCTTGTTCTATATGGGCGAATTCAATCATTCGTTTTGTAGCTTCTGTGGTTAATCCCTTGTTCCAATAATCAGAACGGATATTGTAACCAAATCCCCAAGCACCGGGTTCTTTCTTGTCGGGACCAATACTACAACTACCTATTAAAAGATTACTTTCTTTAAGCACAATTCCCCAGTGAAAATTATCGTCATCGGGGAGTATTACATTTATCCAATGCAAAACCTCATCTGTATTTTTATAAAGATTATAAGGCATAAATTTATTAACCTTTTCATCGCTGAGCCATACGAAAGCCGCATCAGCATCATCGGGTGTAATAGGGCGAAGAAGCAATCTCTCAGTTTCGATAACGGGAGTATTTTTTATGTATTCTTTTTGTTTCAGGTTCATCGTTTTTTCCTCTTTTCTGTTTCAACTGCAATAAAAGGAACGGTCATTTCTTCCTCGGTGAGGCCTGCGTGAACACCAACAAATTCGTGTTCTTCTCTTGCTGTAAATAATGTTTTTTCGGTTGTTGCTATGGCAAGAAAATCACCAACAAATCCGGATGTTCTTGGATGCGGTTCACCATAGCCTAAAAGGTTTTCGGAGAACACATCTTCCTTTGTCTTAAGTATAAAAGAATCATCGAAGTATTTGTTGAACTCGTTTTTGAAAGTTTCCTGTAATCCGTCCTTCACGAATAAACTCATAGCTCTGCCGGGCTCAATTGATGGTGATATTTTCAGCATACTGTAAAGCTCAGGATAGTCTTCAAGAAACAAGTTTACACTGTCACATAGTCCGTGGTCTGCAGTTATGATTACAAGTGAATCTTTTAATTTACTACAAAGCTTTTCAACCTCACTGTTAATGTGCAAAATTTCTTTGTGAGCTTCAGGACTTGTTACTCCGTACCTATGCATTGCACTGTCAGGCTGATGCCAATATGCATATATGTATTTTTTCTTTCTCTTTTTCGAAAGCTTGTATATTGTCTTGCAAATATCTTCAACACATTTGATGCGGAATTTTGAAAAGAATGCTACACAGTAAGCACTTTTTCTGCCTTTTACTGCTTCAATTCTTTGCATAATATTTTTAACAGGAATGTACCTGTTTGCAACATTATATTTTGCAGCAGGCTCATCGTTTCTCTGTAAAGTGTTTTTGAAAACTGCAACATTTTCTCCTATTTCCTCAAAGTACAAGTCCCAGCCGAGCCATCCACATTCTAATGGAGAATAGCCACTTAAAATTGATGTGGTTGCAGCAACAGTTGTTGATGGGAAAACGGAAGAAATGTCGGTTACATAATGCTTTCTCAAAAAGTCATTATCTTTAAGATGGTAGTTCAGAGTTGAAGTTCCTAATCCGTCAAAAAGAATTACTATAATATTTTTGTAGTCTTTTTCAAGTAATTTATCAAATTCGGGTAAAGTCTTATGCTGACAGTCCTTTACGCCGAAATGGTTTAAAACGGATGAAGCAACTGAAAGGATGCTTCTGTCATAGTTTGGGTATTTAATCATAGTGCCTACTCCTTTCTCAGCACATCAAGTGTGTGGTGTGATATGCCGACTAAATCCTGTCTTTCACAGGTTTTAAAATGATACCTCAAGTATAAATCGTAGGTTTCATCATTCATTTTATCAACGGACTCTTTCATATGGCAAGTATAACCGTCAGTAGCAACGAAATGCAATCTTTCTACACCAAAACTCTTTGTTAAATCAAATATTTCGTTTTTACTGTACACCTTAAAAATACCGTGTGGTGGAAAATGTGCTTCAAGTGTAACAGGGTCAAATTCACCGTCTGCAATAAGTTTGTCAATTCTGTTATTCTTAAAGCAACAAAACATTGAAGGTTCAAGCATACAGTACGCAACAAAGATACATCCGTCAGGCTTTGTGATTCTGATTGCTTCCGATAGTGCTTTTTTCTGCTCTTCAGATGTATAGAGGTGATACATAGGCCCGAGCAAAAGTGTTATATCATAGCTATTGTCGGGATATTCAGATAAATCCAGAGCATTGCCTTGTTTAATTCTGACATTTTCATCAGGCAATGTTTTAGCCTTGAAAACCTCAATATTGTGTTCAATAAGCTCAACTGCATTAACTGTAAAACCTTTTTGAGCGAAATAATGAGAGTATCTGCCTGTTGCGGCTCCGATTTCAATAATCTTCATTCCGTCTTTCAAATATTTTTCTATGTATTTCACGGTTGTCAGGAATTCAACTCTGCCGTGCTTGGATAAAAGACGAATATCTTCATCGTGGGTGTTGTAGTAATCAACAAGATAATCTCCTGTAAATTCGTGATGCTTTTTGAAAAGTTTCCTTTTGATTAAATTAAATAGTTTCATAAGAAACCTCCTTTGGATATAAAAATAAACGGTGTAAGTTTCTGCAGCAACTTACACCGTTATAAACATATGGAAATATATTTTTATCTATCCCAAAATGAATATAGTGGTATAAGCCTGCCCATTGATGAATGATAATCATCCTGTGCAAGCCAATTCATATCCATATCAAGATTTTTGAGAAGATATGCGTTCATAATAATACCTCAAATTGAATTTTGACAAGAATAACACATTGGATTTAGTTTGTCAAGTCCTTTTTAGTTTACACCACCTTGTCAATACCCACCATAAACTGCTCAAAGTCAATATTAAACTCAACTTTCAGCTTATACCCTCGGTAAACTTCCACCCGTTTAATCAGGCAGTTCACAATCATTTTCTTCTTTTCAAAGCTTGCTTCGTCATAAAGCTCCGCCCAAGAAATGAGTTCATCAAAGCTGTCGGATAAGTTTTTGAGCACGCTTTCACCGTCTGCAACATCTTTTTCAGAATCGGTAATCAAAGACAACAACCTGCTGCACTCTTTCTCAGATTCAGCAATCAATTCCGAAAGAGTATCAGCCGAAAAAGAGCTTTCACCCTTTATTGCTTTGATAACCTCGGATTTCAATATAGTAAGGTTTTCAAATTCCTTGGAGTAATCTGCTTTTAACATATTGAGCCTTGCTTTTCTCACTTCAAGCTCATCTGCATAACGAAGCTTGATTACGTCTGATTTTGAAACACCTTTCATTTTACTGAAAATGTCACGGACAATCTCATCAATCAAATCATCAAGAATGTGAAGTGTGTAACCCGACTGACCGTCGCACTCTGTCTGTTTTCTGCTTTTACCGTAGCAAGCATACCTGATGCGTTTTGTTGTATCAACTGTTCCGTCTTTTCTTTTACGGTATCTTCCGCTTGTTGTAAGATTAAGCCTTGAGCCGCAATGCCCACAGTAAACCTTACCGGAGATAAGAGATTTACCTTTTGTGTTAAGGGGAACAGTGGGATTGTTTTTCTTTCT
>JAFSDF010000105.1 GCA_017436375.1 Clostridia bacterium
AATACATCTGTTTTTATATTTATTAATCAGAATTATCTGTGTTGCACAAGGGTAAAATTTGCTTTTTTAGCCGTTTTTTCGCCCGCTCGAAGTATAAACATACGCCTTCGGGACGAAGAAAACGACTTCTGCATCTTAATGCAACAGCCCCTTTTTATATATGTAATCTGTTATTTAAAAACCTTGGCAAACAGGTCCAGACCGGAAGCCTTCATAACGGCACTGCTCGCATGAGAGCATACTGTACCGAGAAGCTTGTTTCCCACGCTCATAAGGTGGGCATCTGCTCCGAAGACCATATCTGCTCTTTTATTTTTCATACCTTTAAGGATGAGATTGCACATTCTTTCACAGTCGGTGCTGATGAAATCCATGGCCTTCTGTGCAGTGCTTCCTACTGGAGCACCCTGGTTGCGGAAAATGTCTGTCTTGGTAAAGCCGGGACAGACAAGGCCGATGTAGCAGTCTCTCCTGTATTCCTCTCTTACCGCATCGGTGAGGCTTTTAAGTGCGGCCTTGCTTGCAGAGTAAACGGATGTTCCTGCCAGAGAGCACAGAGCGGCAGAGGAGGCGATGTTTACTATGGCAGCACTGTCAGACTGAAGAATAACCGGCATCAGTGCATTCATCGAGTAAAGACAGGAGTAAAAGTTTATGTGCATTGCCTTGTCCAGTTCATCCACAGTGTAATTAAGGAAGCGGTCAAACTTAGGCAGAATACCTGCATTATTGATAAGAATGTCAGGCTTCAGATTTTCACTTTTCACTGCTTTGGCGAAGTCTTCCCAGTTTTCCTTTACGGAAACATCAAAGGTATAGTAGGTGAAGCGGTCGCTTCTGACACCTAAGGCTTTTTTCAGAGCGAGAAGTCTTTCCTCGTTACGGGCGATACCTATTACTCTGCAGCGGTGCTCCTTTATCAGCTTTTCCGTGATGTCCTTGCCGATGCCGCTGGAGGCACCTGTAACAATAACGGTTTTTCCGTCATACCAGCAATTTTTCATATTTTACACCTTTATTCTTTTTAAGAGTTTCTAATATAGTATCATCTGAAAAATATACAGATGTTAAGAAAATATTAATAAAGCTTTTGCGTGTTGCGGTTTTAACACAAAAAAATCAAAGATATTTTCTAAATATTGACAAACAGATTTTTTTGGTCTATAATCATAATACATAGGTGTCACTCGTACACCGAATTATTAAAATTAGTTGGAGGAATCCTTATGAAAAAAGCATTATCAGTAATTCTTTCCGTGCTTGTTGTTTTCTCTATGCTCGGAATGGCAGTATCTGCAGCAGACGAAGAGCTTACAAACATCAAATTTGTAGTTGACGGCACTGTAGTTGAGGAGCTCAATGTGGCACCCGGCATAAACATCTTACCTCTTTTAAACAATCTTGAGGATCCTGTTAAGGCACCTGCAGACGGTAAGGAATATATCTTTAAATGCTGGAGAAATCAGGCAAGCGGTCACGAAACCTCAAAGAGCAATCTCCCCGCTGCAGGAACAGAGGACATCGTTTATGAGGCTGTTTTCGCTGAGCAGGAAATCAGAGAAAATCAGACCTTCTGGAAATTCATCGAGTCAATCTTCGCCAGAATCAATATGATTTTTGAATACTTCGCAAAGGTATTTGAGGGCGTATTCGATTTCTAATTTAAAATCAGCAGGGGGCTGCCGTGTTAATACGGCAGCTTTTATTTATTATGAAAATATTTCTCTGCGTTATTTTTCATTGACAAATAATATGATAAATGTTATATTTAATAATAATCGAATTTTTATCCCTGCGAAAGAGAGAGGTATGTTATGAGCATTTATACTAAGGAAGATATAATCCGCATAACAAAGGAAGAAAAGGTAAACTTTATCAATCTGCAGTTTACTGACATTCTCGGCACGCTTAAAAGCGTTTCCGTAACCACCAGCCAGCTCGAAAAGGCTCTCAATAACCGCTGTATGTTTGACGGCTCATCCATCGACGGCTTCGTAAGAATCGAAGAAAGCGATATGTGTCTTTATCCCGATCTTGACTCTTTCGTGATTTTACCCTGGGATGAATGCTCCGGTAAAACTGCCAGACTCATCTGCGATGTTTATAATTCTGACGGCACTCCCTTTGAGGGTGATCCCCGTTATGTTCTTCGCAGAGCTATAAAGAGAGCGGCAGATATGGGCTACACCTGCAATATCGGCCCCGAATGTGAATTTTTCCTTTTTCATAAGGATGAGCAGGACAAGCCTACCACCAGAAGCTATGATAAGGGAGGATATTTCGATTTAGGTCCCGTAGACCGCGGTGAGGGCTGCCGCAGAGACATCTGTCTCTGTCTCGAAAAGATGGGCTTCGAAATTGAGGCTTCCCATCACGAAAATGCTCCTGCACAGCACGAAATCGACTTTAAATATGACGAGATTCTGAGAACTGCCGATAATGTTATGACCTTCAAGTATGTGGTTAAAAATCTCGCTAATCAGCATAATCTTTACGCTACCTTTATGCCGAAGCCTATTTACGGTATCTGCGGCTCAGGTATGCATATCAATCTTTCACTCTTTAACGGTGATAAGAATGTCTTCTGTGACGAAAATGATGAAAGAGGTCTCAGTGAGGTAGCCTATAATTTTATCGCAGGTGTTATGCACAACATCAAGGCTATCACTGTCCTTACCAATCCTATCGTTAATTCATATAAGAGGCTCGTTCCCGGCTATGAGGCTCCCGTTTATATCGCCTGGAGTGCAAAAAACAGAAGTCCTCTTATCCGTATCCCCACAGCCAGGGGTACAGGCACACGTATAGAGCTCCGAAACCCCGACCCTGCCGCTAATCCCTATCTCGTTATGGCGGCTATCCTTCAGGCAGGTCTCGACGGCGTAGAAAAGAAAATGATGCCTCCCGCTCCCGAGGATTCAAACATCTTTAAGCTTACAGCGGATGAAAGAAGAGAGGCGGGAATCCACTCTCTTCCCAAAACCCTCTACGATGCAGTAAGAGAGTTCAGAAAGAGCGATTTTGCCAAAGAGGCAGTAGGTGCTCATGTGTGGAAAAAGTACATCGAAGCCAAGGAAGAGGAATGGCGCGAATACAGCACCAGAGTTTCTCAGTGGGAAATCGATAAGTATTTAGGTAAATATTAATAGTTTCAGGGCAACGGCGAAGTGCTGATTGCCCTGTTTTATCCCTGAAAGGTGTTTAAACAAATGGAATATAAAATTAACCCGATGTCTTTTACAGGTATCTTTCCTGTGCCGAATTCATTGGTTGACGAAAATATAAGACTTGCCAGTGTGGTACAGCTGAAGGTACTTTTATATATTCTGCGCCACAGCAGTGACGGTATGTCAGAGACGGAAATGATAGTTGAGGCACTCTCCCTCGAGGAGGATGATGTAAGGGATGCTATGATTTTCTGGGCTGAAAGAGGCATTCTTATGAAGGACGGACAGGTGTCCTCTGTTTTGCCTGTCGCTGAAAACAAAACAGAGAAAAAGGAAGTAAAGGCTGCACCTGTAAAGGAAGAAAAAAAGGTGGCAGAGGTTGCTATCTCCCGACCGTCCTATGAGGATGTGGCGAAAAGAATCAAAGAAAGCGATGAGGTCGTCGTTCTTTTACAGGAGGCACAGACTGTTCTGGGCAGGACCATAGGCTTCGACGGACAGTCGGTGCTTATTCAGATGCTGGACGACTACGGTCTTCCGCCTGAGGTTATTCTTATGGCTATAGAATATTCCCTCTCTCTCAAAAAAACAGGCTGGGCAAGCATCGCCCGGGTAGGCAGGCGCTGGAATGAAATGGAAATCGATACCCTTGAGGGTGCTATGCAGTATATCGAGGAGCATAACATAGTCGATGAAACCTGGGACAAGCTCCGTAAGCTTACGGAAATAACCAACCGCAACCCAACCGAAAAGCAGAGAAGGTATATGGTTGCCTGGGTGAAGGAGTACGGCTATGATGTGGACATTATCTACTGTGCCTATGAGGAAAGCATCGATAACACAGGTAAAATGAGTATGCCTTATATGGATAAGATTATCCGCTCCTGGCATGAAAAGGGAGTCAGGACTCTTTCTGACATACAGAACGAAAGAGTGAAGTGGGAAACGGAAAAGAAAAACCGTTTCTCCAAGGAAAAGAAAAAGGCAGACAAAACAGAAAGCGACGCCTCTTACGACATTGACGAATATATGAAAAAATCCCTTAATCTGCAGTATGTAAAAAATGACGCGAAAAGCGGGGTGTGATTATGGCTTACAAAAGAAGTGTATATCAGAGAGCAAAGGAAATTTTGGACGAAAGAAAAAGAGCCGCCGAAACAGAGGCTGAGTACCGCCGCTCGGAGGTTATGATGAAATGCCCTGAGCTTCTCGATATAGAAAGAGAGATGGCTCAGTGCGGTGCCGATGTGGTCAAGGCTGTGGGTATGGGCGGAGATGTGGCTGAGTATGTCAGAAATCTCGCCATAAAAAATCTCGCTGCACAGGATAAAAGAAAGGCACTTTTGAAAAAAGCAGGCTTTCCCGAAAACTATCTTGATGTGAAGTATAACTGCATCGTCTGCAAGGACACGGGCTCTCACGACGGCTATTACTGCCCCTGCTATAAAAAGCTTATCCGTGATGTGGCAAGAGACGATCTTGATGCCAATTCACCCATAAAAAAATGCACCTTCGATAATTTCCTTACCAACTACTATCCTGATGTGAAGGACTCACTTTTAGGAGTAAATCAGAGAGAGCACATGGTTAATACCCTTAATTTCTGCAGAGCCTATGCAGAGGATTTCTCCCTCAGCTCCAAGGGTATAATAATGATAGGAAAAACCGGTCTGGGTAAAACACATCTTTCCCTTGCTATAGCAAACAGGGTTCTCGAAAAGGGCTACGATGTTTACTATGACAGCATACAGACCATTATGTATAAGCTGGAAAAGGAGCATTTCGGCAGACTTGCTCCCGAGGAGAGTATAAAGGATGATGTGCTTAACTGCGACCTTCTTATCATCGATGACCTGGGTGTGGAGTTTACCACTCAGTTTACAATAAGCGAGCTTCATAACATTATAAATACCCGTATGCTCCGTTCACTTCCTACCATTATAAGCACTAATCTGGAGCTTTCGGAGCTTGAGGAAAAGTATACTCAGAGAATAGCCTCGAGAATAATGGGCTCCTGCTATCCTCTTCGCTTCTGCGGTAAGGATATAAGACAGATGAAATGATCTAAATAAAAGCAAAAGCAGAAAGCCGGATGACTTTCTGCTTTTGTATATATATATGACAACCAAAGAAAGGAATCTTGTCAATTTAATATATCCTCATTTTTTTCTTTTTCTTCATTCTTATGCTCATTCTCTACATCTTCAGGAGGGATAACGAGAGCAATAACCGATGAATGAGTTATAAACATAGTTCTCGCATAGGCGTAGTCACCGATTTTGTCGTATAATCTTCCTGCACTTACGGTGCCGTCGTAAACGGTATGTACACTGTTAGCTACATATCCGACGGTATCTATGAAGGGAAGCTCGGCGACTATGGCTTCGCTGTCATAGTTGTTTTCGAACTCTTTTCTGATTTTAAAAAGCTTACCCACCTTAAATGGTTTAAAGCCGTAATAATTTTTTATACCCGTAACTGTAATGAAGAAGCTTTCCATAGTTTTTATCTCCTTTGTTTACTGTGACATCATTATAGCATACACGCAGTCCCGATATTTGGATTTTGACTGCAAAAGAAAAATTTTTCTTTTTTTCCGTAAAAACTCTTGATTAAAGGATACAGTTTTAGTATAATCTAAAAGCAAAGTCAATACGCTGGAATAGCTCAGTTGGTAGAGCAGCGCATTCGTAATGCGCAGGTCGCGTGTTCGAGTCACGTTTCCAGCTCCAAAGAGAAACCCCGAACGGTTAAGTGTTCGGGGTTAATTGTTTTATTTCTGTAACCACTCAAGCTCAGCGGCAGGAACCACAATGTAGTTATCGGCACCTTCGCCGACACGAAGATAAATATTTCTGATTCCTGACTGTATTATTACCCGGGCGCATAAAGGGCAGGGCTTGGCTTGGTGAATGGTATTATCAGAAGGATTGATGCCTGTTAAGTATAAATCGGCGCCGATGGTTTGCTGTCTGGAGCAGTTGAGGAGAGCGTTCATTTCAGCGTGTACGGCTCTGCATATTCCGTATCCTTCGCCTTGATGCATGTTTTTGTTTATTCTTTCGCAGCTGCCGATTTCACAGCAGTTTTCGAAGCCTCTTGGTGAGCCGTTGTAACCTGTAGATATTACGACATCATCTTTTACTATAACGGCACCGTATTTTCTTTTAAGACAGGTGCTTCTGTAGGCGAAAACTTCTGCACAGTTCAGATATGTATCGATTTTTGAGACAAGCTTTTGATTTTCGGGATAGACCATATAAGTTCTCCTTATGAATTTAAAATATGAATCCGAGAATCGTTTCTTTGGTGCCAAAGAGCGACCAAAAGTAGTATAAGTGAGGGTAAGAACGACCAAAAGTAGTGTGCGTTATCTATTCTACAAATTGGAAGTTGTCAAATACTGATGATCTCTCTTATTTTTTGAGCATAATCGTTGCCGTGGTTTATGGAAAATTCGCCGTGATACAATTTTGGCAAAACTTGTAGTGTACTTTTTGGCAAGGCGTTGTGAATATCCACGGCTGATTTTCT
>JAFSDF010000010.1 GCA_017436375.1 Clostridia bacterium
ATCGCTACGGATATGATCAAGGGTCAGCCCATCAGCGAGGTGCTCAAGCTCACAAACAGCGCAGTAGTTGAGGCTCTCGACGGACTTCCCGCAGTCAAGATTCATTGCAGTGTTCTCGCAGAACAGGCAGTAAAGGCTGCTCTTGCTGACTACTATAAGAGACAGGGCATCGACCCCGAACCCATCGTAGGCAAAATCGAAGACCACGACCACGATGCATGTCATATTTAAATGCAAAGTGCAAAGTGCAAAATGCAAAATGGCGCTTGCAGGTTAAATAAAAAAAAACAACAGTCCGCCGAGTCAGGTTAATGCTTCGGCGGATTTTTTGCATTTATTAAATTGAAATTTAATGTGATAGCATCCACGACATTCCCCTAATAGGGGAAATGTCCCGAAGGGACAAAAGGGTGTCGGTCTCCCGGAGGGAAAGGGGACCGCTTGTGGTGGAGAGGTCGTAGGGGAGAGCATTGATCGTCAGCAGTTTTGATGATAGTGCTTATTGTTTCTCTCTGCCGTATATGCTATAATGAAAAAAACTCTTATCGGGGTGATTTTATGAGTGAAATGAAATTCCGCTGTCTTATTGATAATACCTTATGTGATATTATGCCCTTTAAGTCCTATGCGGAAAAGGGGGATTTTGATTTAGGTCTGGTGCTTATCGGCTTCAGTGAAAAGGAAACGGAAAAAATCCGTCAGCTTTTTAAGGATAATGTCCGTGAGGGCTATGAATCATATCTTAATAATATACAGCTTGAGGGCAGTGACGGTAATCTTTACATTATGTCACAGACCTCGGTAGATAAAAAAGAAAAAATGCCTCATTCCATAATGAAGGCATACAAATACTATTACAGCTACAAGAAAAAAGAAAATAAAAGCAAGCAATGGATAAAAGAGAATACTGCCAAAAAACGGATTGACGATAACCTTGGTAAAAATGAAGAGGGTATAGTTAAGCATTTCGGCGGTAATTACAGATATATCGATAAAGAAAATGAAATGTGCTTTCCCTTCCGCCTTTATAAGAGCAAAAAGGCTGACAGACCTTTATTCATTCTCTTTCACGGCGCAGGTGCATTAGGTAATGAAAACATAAAACACCTTTTTGACCACATCCCCTTGTTTAAACAGATTTTAAAATGCGACTGCAATATACTTATGCCTCAGGCTCCCTACGGTGCAAACAGAGGCGGTGATGTTTTAATAGAGAGGTACATAAAATCCGTAAAAAAGCTTATTGATGAATTGCCGATTGATTTTGACAGAAAAAGAATATATATTGCAGGCACCTCCTTTGGCGGCTTCTGTGTATGGCATATGGCATATCACTTTCCGGAATATTTCGCTGCCGGAGTACCCGTTATGGGCGGACTTTATTTCGACAGTAATTTCGGAAGTTATGATATGCAGAGATTAGTGTCTACACCCTTATGGGTAGCACATTCAGCTGATGATATGAATGTCAGAATAGACAGTGATGATTACTGTGTAAAAGAGCTCGAAAAGCTCGGAGCAGACATTAAATACACCCGATGGACCAAATACGGGCACTCAATGTATAAGAGATTCTATAAAAACGAAAAATGGGCAGAGTGGTGTATGAGTAAAGAATTGAAATAAAGAAATAAAGTGGATGTAAAAACTCGTTGTTTTACATCCACTTTTAATAGTATTGTCAGTTTACTTGAATATTCCGGAAATTTTGCTGAACAGCTCATTTATCCAGAACCTTATAAGCTCAATGAATGACAGGTGTGCGCTGTAATGGGTGGCCTCGGTATTACCGCTGTCTGTGGCGGTTGAGCCGTCATAGCTACTACTGAATCCGGACAGCCAGCTTATCATACCGTCGGGATAGGTGAGAGTTACCTCTGTTCCGTTACCGTTAATTGTTTTCATAAAGGGATAGTTGCCGCTTTTGTAAGAGAACATATCGTTATTTACCGCAATCCAGGAAAAGTGGGCGCTTGCGATGGCAATACCGTTGGGTCTTGCTGTGATTGACTGTGAGGATAAACGGCAAAGGTCGGGTACATTACTCTGTGAAAGGATATTTCTCCAGGTGGGAAGCACCATACGGTTATAGCTTACCAGAGGGTCCATTTTACCGGAGGTGAGCCATATGGGCATATTACTGAGACATGCTGTTGCGGCTTCATCGGGTACCCAGGCAGGGCAGATGGGGAAGGCGGCGGCGAAAAATTCAGGGTAAGCCACAGCCATTTTAAGTGTCATTTTACCGCCCATGGAGTAACCGCCGACATAAATTCTGCTAATGTCAATGTTATCCCTATTCTGTGCTATGAAATCGTCGAGAGCGGCACGCAGGGGATAAATAAGGCAGTCGTCCCAATAAAGCTCATATTCTTCGAGTGAACGGGGAGCGATGATGAATGCGCCTTCACTTCCTTTGAATCGGCTCTGGTATTCTGCACTTGACCAAAGAGCGGCTTCCTGTTCCGTTACCTGCTTGCCGTCGTATTCACCGTCACCCATGCCGTGAAGCCATACAACGAGAGGATATTTGGTACTGTCGTTTTCCTTTATGGGTGAAAAATAGCGGTAGTCGATGGCATAGCCCTCGGTTTCGGGTCCTTTGCCGTATACAAACTGTGAGCAAAGCTCCTCGAGCCCTGCTTCGAGGGGAAGAGGCTCTTTGGCAAAGGTTGCGAGGGAGAATATTCCCGTGAGCATAAGCAGTGAAAGTATCAGAGATAAAATTTTTCTTGTTTTCATAATTACTTCTCCTTACTTGATTTATCAGTTGTTAACAGCTTTCAGCCAATCGAGGATGTCACCGTAAACCTTTTCTCTTTCGTCCTCGTTGAGTATTTCGTGTCTCATACCGGGGTAAAGAATAACCTTCGGCTCGATTCCGGCAGCTTCTAACTTATCACATACGGCAATTACACCTTTGCCGTTAAGTCCGATGGGGTCTTTGGCGCCGGAAATGATAAGCACGGGAAGCTCCGCGGGAAGGCAGGCCGCCCAGTCGGCACTGCTGCAGGTGTTGGCAAGAGAGAGGATATCTCTCACACCGCCTAATTTCAGGTCATTACCGCAAAGGGGGTCATTTATGTAAGCCATAACATTTTCCCTGTTACAGCTGAGCCAATCCTTTGGTGTTTCGGCACCGCTGATACCGATGGTGCTTACCTTATCTAAAATAGAGGCGGGAACTGTAGCTCTTGCACCTAATTTTCTGCACAGAAGCTTAACCGGCTCTTCCAATACAGCCATAGCCTGAGGAATATCACCCGTACCGCATATAACGAGACCTGAAAGCTCACAGCCGAAGGCAGAGGCATAAACTCTGGCGCAGAAGGAGCCCATACTGTGACCGAAAAGGTAGTAGGGGAGTTCAGGATATCTCTTATGCATAATGGAATAAAGAATATGCATATCATCAATCATACGGTTATCGCCGTCTTCCTCTGCAAAAAAACCGAAATCCTCAAAGGAATCGACGCTTTTACCGTGGCCCAAATGGTCATTACCGCAAACCACATAGCCCTCTTCGGCCAAAAAGCGTGCAAATTCATCATAACGGTCTATATGCTCGCTGACACCGTGGGCGATCTGAAATACACCCTTGTATTCGGTGTCTTCTTTTTGCCATATACAGGTGCGGATTTTATTGATTCCCGTGGAGGAAATGAAGTAGGCTTCTTTTTTGATAACAGACATAATGTTAACCTCACTTTATATTTTCTTTGATATCATTATAGTATATAAAAGAAAAATAATCAACCTTATTTATTTTTAAAGTTTAATATATAATATAGTTTACAATAGTTTTGATTTGGTGTATAATATTTTTTGAAATTATTTTTACGGAGAAAAAAGATGTTCGGTTATGTA
>JAFSDF010000106.1 GCA_017436375.1 Clostridia bacterium
AGTGGCAGAACAGGTACCTTTAAAGAATTCTTCTGCTTCACGGAGCAGGCCGTTATCAAGCATCTGCTCCACACGAAGATTAATTCTGTCGTATAAAATCTGCCTGTTGTCAGCTGTGAGACCGATTATGCACCAATCATACTCACTTTCCTGTGTATGCGAGAGCCTGTCCTGCTCGGTTATGGTTTTTCCTGTGGAAAGATAAACCTCAAGAGCACGGATAATTCTTTTTCTGTCATTAATATGAAGTCTCGATGCGGCACAGGGATCAATTGTTTTCAGCCTTTCATAAAGAACAGCTATTCCGCTTTCTTCTGCTTCCTCTTCCAGCTTTCTGCGTACGTCAGTTTTTTCATATTCAAAGAAAGAAGTGTTATTTATAAGTGTGTCAATGTATAATCCTGTTCCTCCGCAAACGACGGGAAGCTTATCTTCGGAAAGAATATGATTTATAGCTTCCGTAGCGTCTTTTTTGTACATAGCTACGCTGTATTCCCTGTCGCAATCAACAAAGCCTATGAGGTGATGTTTCACCTCAGACTGTTCTTCTTTTGTAGGCTTTGCCGTTGCTATATCCATATCCTTATAAATCTGCATTGAATCCGCCGAAACAATCTCTCCGCCATATTTTTTAGCTATTTCAATAGCAAGAGAGGTTTTTCCCGAAGCTGTAGGACCCAAAACGACTATTACCAATGGTTTTTTCATCAATATCTCCACTTTTACTGTATTCTGCCGAACATCTTTTCAAGCTCGTATTTAGTAAGCTCCAAAAGAACAGGTCTGCCGTGAGGACAGTATCTTACCTCATCATCATAAAGAACTGCTTCAGCAAGAACCTTCATTTCCGCAGTGGAATTTTTATAGCCTGCCTTTATTGCCGCCTTACAGGCAGAGGTATGATGTATACGGTCGATTTTTTCACTCTCAATATTCGTTCTGTTTTCTGAGAGATAAAGTGCCATTTCCACTATTGTATCCTCTATATCATCGCCTGAAATGAGCATTGGGCATTCACGCACTATTACCGTCCCCGTTCCGAAATCCTCGACAAGATAACCTGCCGCTGAAAAGACATCAAGATTTTCTATAATAGTATTATACTCATTTTTATTGAGAGTTACGGTAACTGGAGTCAGGAGAACCTGTGAAGAAACATTATCCTGAGCGTTTTTCTTGATTTTATTATAAATTATTCTTTCGTGCGCCGCGTGTTTATCAATAAGACAGACCTTATTATCATATTCACAGATAATATATGTTTTAAAAGCCTCGCCTAAAAGCCTCAGAGGTCTCGGAGCCGGTTTCTGTTCCGAAATAATCACCTTTTTTTCTTTAGCTTCTGTACTTATTTCAGCAGCTGCAGTGTCCTTCTTATCAAAATAGGACTTTTCTTTAAAATCAGTGTCAGCTGTCTGTACAGCGGGCCTGTGTGCAGGCGTTGGACTCTGCTGTGTAGGTTTAGTCCGGCTTTTAAATCCGGATACAAGATCAGGCTCATCTGCATTAGTGAAGCCTTTGTTAAGATGATTTGGTGCCGAAACTGACGGGTCGCTTTTAAACTGAGAGGAAGACATTTTATTCCAGAAATTCTTCTGACTATCAGCATTTTTATAAACGGCTGATGATACAGTATTTGCAGCCTTATCCTGAGTCTGTCTGACAGAAGATGGGGTATCCTCCTCTATCATCTGAAACTGTGCGTAATCAGGCTTCGCTTTTTCAGTAAGCTTAGCCATTTTAGCCGAGTCAACCTGCGGTGCGCTGTCAAATTCACTTAAAGCACCCTTAACAGCATAATAGACCGCAGTGGAAACCTTTCTTTCATCACTGAAACGCACTTCGGTTTTGGCAGGATGGACATTTACATCAACTGTTTCGGGACGGACATACACATTCAGCACACAGCTCGGAAACTTACCGACCATTATAGTGTTTTTATATGCATTCTCCATAGACGCCATTATTGACCGGGACTTAATACTTCTGTTATTAAGGAAAAAATACTGCATAGCTCTGGAAGGACGGGAGCATACAGGCTTACATACATAGCCGCTGACTTTAATTCCGTCAAGCTCATAATCAACCTCCAGCAGGCTTTCTGCAAAGGTTCTGCCGAAAACAGAATATATAGCAGAAAGAAGCTTTCCGTCACCGGGGGTGATAAGAGTCTGCTTACCTTCACGGATAAATCTGATACTGATTTCCGGATGTGAAAGTGCAATTTTATCTACTACATCCGCTACAGCATTCGCCTCAGATACATCTCTTTTCAGAAATTTCATTCGGGCAGGTGTATTATAAAATAAATCTCTTACCACAATTGTGGTGCCGTTAGGACAGCCTGCAGCATCATATCCCGTCTGAACACCGCCGTCTATGGTATAAACGGTTCCCATTTCTTCTTCGACCGTTTTTGTGAGCATCTCTGTCCGTGAAACTGCGGCAACAGATGCAAGAGCCTCTCCGCGGAAGCCGAGAGTGAAAATGGAATTGAGATCGTCTGCATCTCTGACCTTACTGGTAGCGTGGCTGAGAAATGCTTTAGGCACATCCTCACGGCAGATGCCGCAACCGTTGTCGGTAATACGGATATATGTAACTCCGCCGTTTCTGATTTCCAAGGTAATGGTGGTAGCACCGGCATCGATAGAGTTTTCCATAAGCTCTTTTACAACCGATGCAGGCCTTTCGACAACTTCACCGGCAGCAATCAATTCTGCTATATGTTTAGATAATACATTAATTCTCGCCATAAAGTTATCGCTTCCTTTCTCATTTACATTCCTGTCTGTCTAGCCTTGATAACAAGCTCGTGCAGAGTTGTCAGAGCTTCCAGTGGTGTAAGTGTGTTAATATCTATATTTTTTATCGTGTCAATTATCTCATCGTCAAAGGTGGATTTCAGTGAAATCTGGAGATCTTCCTCATCACTTTCGTCGAAAACAATATTTTTCATAACAGATTTCTGCTCGGGATTCATTGCTTCCAGCTCGGCTAAAATCTGTCTGGCTCTGGAAACCACGGAATTGGGTATTCCCGCTAACTTAGCAACCTCTATACCGTAGCTACCGTCGGCAGCACCGCGTACTATCCTTCTGAGAAAAGTGATGGTATCACCCTTTTTCTTTACGGAAATATTATAGTTTCTGATGCCGTCGATCTGTCCTTCCAGCTCGGTAAGCTCATGATAATGAGTGGAAAAGAGAGTCTTCGCACCTAATTTTTTCTTGTCAACAATATATTCAAGTACAGCCCTGGCTATACTCATACCGTCGAAGGTGGAGGTACCTCTGCCGACCTCATCGAGAATAATGAGGCTGTTTTTATTTGCATTCTTAATTATATTTGAAACCTCATTCATCTCAACCATAAAGGTTGACTGTCCTGTAGCAAGGTCGTCTGACGCACCTACGCGGGTAAAAATACTGTCAATAATGGAAAGCTCAGCCCTTTTGGCCGGAACAAATGAGCCAATCTGAGCCATCAGACAGATAAGTGCCACCTGACGCATATAGGTGGATTTACCTGCCATATTCGGGCCGGTAATGATGGAGCATCTTTCGTCACCGCAGTCCATATATGTATCATTCGGAACAAAGGGCGCACCGTCGAGAAGAAGCTCAACAACAGGATGGCGTCCTCCTGTTATGTCGATTACCGATGTATTGTTCATTACAGGGCAGACATAGTTATTATTCAATGCAGTTTTCGCAAAGGAGCAAAGCACATCGGTTATCGCCACAGCGTTTGCTGTGGATTTGATTCTGTTAAACTCATCTGCCACACTGTTTCTGATCTGACAGAAAATTTCGTATTCAATTTTAACGATTCTCTCTTCAGCTCCGAGAACCTTGCTTTCATAATCCTTAAGCTCCTGCGTAATATACCTTTCAGCATTGGCAAGAGTCTGCTTTCTTATATAGTCATCGGGTACAAGTTCCTTAAATGAGTTTGTAACCTCAATATAATAACCGAATACCCTGTTATATCCTACTCTTAATTTTGTAATGCCCGTTCTTTCCTTTTCACGGGCCTCTATTTCTCTGATGTAGCTTTCACCGTTGGATTTAATATCCTTGAGTGAGTCAAGCTCAGCATTAAATCCTGCTTTAATAATTCCGCCCTCTCTCACACTGAAAGGAGCATCATGGCTGATAGCAGCGTCAATGAGGTTATATACATCCTCCAGAAGATCAATTCCCTCATACTGCTGTCTGAGATAGGCACAGGCAGAATCCGAGAGCAATGCTTTAATCTGAGGCAGAGCAGAAATTGTCTGCTTCAGTGAGTTAAGATCCTTTCCGTTTGCGCTTTCAAAAACAATTCTCGTCAGCAATCTCTCAATGTCAAAAATTCCTGACAGAGCTTCAGCAAGCTCAGAAAGCTTCATACTGTTATCAACTAATTCACCCACAGCATTATGTCTGCGAGTAATAAGGTTATAATTAACCAAAGGCTTTTCAAGCCATGAGCGCAGAAGCCTTTTGCCCATAGCGGTTTTTGTTTTATCGAGAACCCACAGAAGAGAGCCTTTTTTCTCCCTGCTTCTCATAGTTTCCGTGATTTCGAGGTCTCTTTTTGTGGAATAATCCATTTTCATATACTGACTGTCGGAATAGAAGTTAATATCACGGATATTATCAAGATCATTTTTCTGGACGGTCTTCAAATATCGTACGGTTGCACCTAAAGCAATAATAGCATTCGGACACTTGCTGACACCTGCAGATGAAAGAGCTTCACTGCCGAAATGACTGTCACATTCACGATAATTATCTTCATAGTTAAAAAAGCTGTCCTCGGGAATCTCACAGATAGCATCGACCTTTTTCTGAATGAAGTTGGCGATGTTCTTATTTTCGGAAACACTTCTGCTCAGAACGATTTCACTCGGTGAAAAGACACCAAGTTCATTTATAATTTTATTTTCAAGATTTTTACAGCTTTCAATAAATGTAAGATTGACAGCACCCGTAGATATGTCGCAAAAACAAATACCTGCACCATCATCGTTAAGATAAACAGATGTAAGATAATTGTTTCTCGACTCATCGAGCATAGAGTTTTCTATGATGCTGCCTTTAGTAATAACACGGATTACATCCCTTTTTACTATTCCTTTCGCAGTGGCGGGATCCTCCACCTGTTCACAGATTGCGACCTTATATCCTTTGCTTACAAGCTTGGCAATATAGTTATCGGCAGAATGAAAGGGAACTCCGCACATAGGTGCTCTTTCACCGCCGCCACAGGCGCGTCCCGTCAAAGTGAGCTCAAGGATAGACGATGCCAGCTTAGCATCATCGTAAAACATTTCATAAAAGTCACCCAGTCGGAAAAACAAAATCGTATCCGGATATTCCTTTTTTATTTCAAAGTACTGCGCCATCATAGGGGTCATTTCGGACATACTGTTTTTCCTCCTGAGTTTTTAAAAATAAAATTAGTGACAGCCACTGCAGGATGAGCAGGAACCGTTACAGTTGTGTTCCTCCGGCTTGGGGGGCTCACAGGTAGCAGGATCTGCACCATTTACGCAAAGACCTAAAATCTGCATAATATAGTTCATCATTTCGTCTACAGCTGTTCTTGCTTCATCATAGGCCTGCATTTTTTCGTTATCCATAAGCGCTGTATATGCATCGTTGAATTCTTCTTCAAAGGCGTGCATTTTCTCAGCATCGGGTTCTTCCTTACCTGCTTCAATCTGATAGTTCATCTGTACGAGCTGCAGTTTGCCCATAAGATCATTGAGTTCTTTGTCGTTTTCGTTGGCTTCCTTAGCCTTTGTGAAGCTGAGGTAGCGTTCATCCTGCTGGATAGCAGCTCCGAGCTCGCGTGTAAGTTTGATTACATCCATTTGTCATACTCCTTAGTATTTTATATTTTTTATAATAAATACAGCTTACAGAATGTAAGTGTAAATTATCCGATATATTCGCCGTATACCACCCAGGTTTTCGGTTCAGTTACTTTTACATTGACGAAGGTACCGATAAGGCTTTCATCGCCCTGGAATTCAATTATAACATTGCCTTCGGTTCTTCCGGACAGAACACCCTCACCCTTAGCTTTACCTTCGACGAGAACGCGATAGGTTTTATCCTTCATAGAGGCTGTCCTGTTTCCTGCTATAGACTCCTGTAAATCGGTAAGCTCCTTAAACCATCTGCCTTTTTCTTCTCTCGAAATATCATCAGGCATATCATAGGCTTTGGTTCCGGGCCTCGGTGAAAAAATAAAGGTAAACAAAGATGTATACTTTACTTTTTCAATCAGTGAAAGAGTGTCCTTGAATTCTTCATAGGTTTCACCGGGAAAGCCAACGATAACATCACTCGTTATCGAGAGCTCAGGCATAACAGAGTAAGCATAATCAATAAGACTCAGATACTTTTTCCTGTCGTAGTGACGGTTCATTTCCTTTAATACTCTGTCATTTCCCGACTGAAAAGGCAAATGAAGATGCTTGGCAATTTTGTCCGACGAAGCCATTACATCCAGAAGCTCTTTGGTACAGTCTCGCGGATGTGATGTCATAAATCTGACTATAAAATCACCGTCTATCCTGCTGATTGCATCCAGCAAAGCCGGAAAACGCTTTTCCTCCGGAAGATCCCTGTTATACGAATTGACATTCTGTCCGAGCAGGGTTATTTCCTTATAACCCGCTTTAACAAGCTCTTTTACCTCATTCAACACGGTTTCAAAATCTCTGCTTCTTTCTCTGCCGCGCACATAAGGCACTATGCAGTATGAGCAGAAATTATTGCAGCCGTACATAATGGGCACCCACGCTCTGAAGGTACCGTCTCTCTTTACGGGAAGACCCTCAACGATATTACCCTCGCTGTCTGTAATGTCAATAACTCTCATTCCTGTACAAAGAACACGGTACACAAACTCAGGAAGCTTATAAGAAACATGCGTACCAAAAACAATGTCAACAAAAGGAAAGCTCTTTCTGAGTCTTTCGGCAACACTCGCCTGCTGTGTCATACATCCGCACAGGGCAATAATAAGATCCGGGTTACTCTTTTTAATCGGCTTTAATGCACCTGCATTACCGTAAACACGGTCTTCAGCGTGTTCGCGTATGGCACAGGTATTATATAATACAAAATCAGCTTTGTCAGGCGAATCCGTAAATTCATACCCCATATCCATCAGCATTCCCTGAAGCCTTTCGCCGTCGGCAACATTACCCTGACAGCCGTAGGTGTGAACAAAAGCCTTAGGCGGAGAAAGCGGAAAGCGTGAATTCAGCACCGTTTTCACCAGCTGTGCATATTCTCTTTGTTTTTCAAGCTCTGCCTCCGGGACAGAAAATCTACTGTTCATCAATTTTTTCTTCTTCCTTTTCGGGATTTTCTGAAATACTCATAAGCTTTTTCAATCTGTGGTTAACTGCAGAACGGCTCATTTTAGGTTCGCACATTTCCCCTATTTCCCTCAGACTCGCATCGGGATTGTCTATTCTTAAGGTTGCAATCTGCTTGAGATCATCAGGTAACACGGAAAAAACGCCGTCAGATTTCAGTTTTCTGATCGCACTCACCTGATCGAAGGACGCAAAAACAGTGCGTGACAGATTGGCATTTTCAAAATTGTTTCTTCTGTTGGTAAGATTGCGGACATCCTTATAGATTTTGATGTTCATAATTTCCATAGCAGAAATATGAGCACCCATCATTGTAAGAAGCTCCTCGATAGATTCGCTGTCCTTTATGTAAATGACATTCACATATCTTCTTACCATATGCTTAGCTTTGATCCCATAATCATTGAGAAGCTTCATAAGGTCAAGGCTGAGGGTTTTATATGATACTACGAACTCGAGATGATAGCTTTTATTAGGATCACTGGCTGTACCGCAGGACAAAAATACCCCTCTGAGAAAGGCGGCATCACAGCAGCTCGTGTTTTCATCATTATCCGCCGCATCATTTGTAAGATTACCTCTGTCGATGCGAAGAGTTCTTTCTGTGCCTGTACAGGAAAAAACAGAGAGCACCTTCTTTCTGTTTTCATCGCCATCAAAAAACGCTGTATATTTTCCGGCAGGAGAGACATTTAATTCAGCACTGATATTGCAGGCCCTATCAGCCAGCGAAAGATATTTTTCTGCCACACTTTCATTGTCGGTCATCAGCGAAATGTCGCCCAGCGAGAAGGAACGGCCGAAAAGTAACATTCCGTACGCCATAGCGTGTGTACAGCAAGGGGGCATATTTTCAATTTTGATAAGCTCATCCTTAATATCCGATGAAAATGACATATACACCCCTCCTTTTTAGGTTATTTGTTTATATCACGGTGTATCACGTTGACATTATAGTTTTTCTCTTTTAGGTAACTGCAAAGTCTTTCGGCAAAAGTCACACTTCTGTGATGACCGCCTGTGCAGCCCACTGCTATCACAAGCTGGCTTCTTCCCTCTTTAATACATTGAGGCACAGTAAAATTAATAAGCGATTGAAGCTTGCTCTCAAATTCAGAGGCCTCAGGCTTGCTCATCACAAAATCCCTCACCTCTCTGTCAAGTCCGGTTTTCTCTTTAAGCTCAGGTATGTAAAAGGGGTTAGGAAGAAACCTTACATCGAAAACATAGTCAGCATCCTTAGGAATACCGTGCTTAAAGCCGAACGACATACAGTAAATGCGCATCTGCTTCTGAGCATCGTCACAAAACAACGATATTATTCGTGATTTACATTCAAAATAAGACAGCTCAGAAGTATCTATACGGTAGTCCGCAATCAATTTTATCTGTGAAAAAATTTTCTTCTCTGCGGCAATTGCTTCGCTTAAGGTGAATATATCACCTCTCATAAGAGGATGAATGCGGCGTGTCTGCTTGTATCTCAGTAAAAGAACATCTTCTGAGCAGTCGAGATATAATATGCGATGTGCTACGGAAATCTCTGAAAGAAGCTCAGTGCTTTTTTTCAGTTCATCTGCCGAAAGCCCTGCTCTCATATCGGTTGAAACAGCAACCCTGTCGTTTTTGCCCAACTCTTTAAGAAACTTTGCGAATACAGGAATGTGTCTGCACGGAAGGTTATCCACACAAAAATAGCCCATGTCCTCAAGTGTATTCATTGCACAGGTCTTTCCTGAGCCTGAGAGCCCTGTAACGATTATCAGTTCCATACCCGCTCCAAAAATTTACACAAATTTGATTTCCGTCTCAAGATCAACGGAAAATTTTTCTTTCACAGTTTTCTGACAGTGCTTTATAAGATTAATAACATCTGTAGTGGTAGCATTGTCGTAGTTAATTATAAAGCCGGCATGCTTCTCAGATACCATAGCACCGCCTATCCGCTTTCCTTTAAGTCCGCTCCGCTCGATAAGTGCACCTGCAAAATATCCCTCAGGCCGTTTGAAAACACTGCCGGCACTGGGATACTCGAGAGGCTGCTTATCCTTTCGGCGTGTGATGAAATCACTCATGGCATCTTCAATCTGCCGCTTATCAGCCTTTTTCAGCCGAAAAACGACGCCTGTAATTATATACCCGCCTCGTGAATAAACGCTGTGACGGTAGGAAAAGTCGAGCTCCGATGCAGAAAACTGCCCGTAATCACCTTTATCGGTTATGTGCCTGCACAGCTCAATAACATCCTTGACTTCACCACCGTAAGCGCCGGCATTCATAAAAGCAGCGCCGCCCACAGAGCCCGGTATACCGTAAGCAAACTCAAGGCCGGACAGAGACTTTGACAGAGCATATTTACATACCGAGGCTACACTCGCTCCCGCACCCGCCTCAAATGTACATTCATCAATTTCTCGGATATAATCAAAATTTTCACCGATATATATTACAGCCTTGTCCTTAATTCCGTCATCACTGACCAAAAGATTACTGCCTTTACCCAAAACAAACACTTCTGTTCCGAGTTCGTAACAAAGACGCATAATAGCTCTAATTTCATTTTCATCTCTCGGAATGATAAAAAGTTCAGCGGGACCGCCTGTTTTAAATGTCGTGTAAAGCTTCATAGGCTCATTGAGCCGATAAATAATTTTTCTCTCATCAAGACTGCTTATCAATCTGTTCAAGGAACTACCTCCAAAATCAGTATGTAACTAATGCTGCTCCTATAATGCCGGCATCATTACCGAGAGTTGCTCTGCAGATTTCCGTCTGCTTTTCCTGCATTTTGCTGTAGCGCCATTCAGCGACATATTTTCTGAGAGGAGCCAGCAGAGTTTCACCCTCATTACAGATACCTCCGCCAAAGCATATCATCTCGGGCTGGAAAATATTAACAATATCAGTTGTACCTATAGCAATATATCTGATATAATTATCGACTACCTCTTTGCCGCATTCATCACCGGCACGCATAGCATCAAAAGCTGTTCTACCTCCGGCATTATTGATATCTCCTCCGCAGAGCTCCCACATTTTACTGTCACGGTTTGCTTCCATAGCCGCTTTAGTCTGATTGACAAGAGCAGTGGCTGAAGCATATCTCTCGAAACAGCCTACTCTGCCGCAGTTACACTGTTCGCCGTCAAACTTGATAGAAATGTGTCCGAGTTCACCTCCGGCATCATTACATCCGGCGAGAACCTTTCCGTCGAGAATTACACCGCCGCCGACACCTGTGCCGAGAGTAATGGCGATAAAGCTTTTTTTGCCTCTGCCACAGCCCGCAAGAGCTTCACCCAGTGCGGCACAGTTGGCATCATTTTCAATATAAACCCTGACACCGGGTATCTTATCATTGATAAGCTTTACTGCAGGTACATGGTCAAAGTAGAGATTATTTGCATAAAGTATAACTCCGTTTTCCTTGTCGCAGGAACCGGGGGTACCTATACCTATGGATTCAACCTCTGAAATATCAATATTTGCATTTTCACAGGCGGTATAAATGCACTTAACTATATCATCAAAAATTTCTTCAGCAGGACGGGGAATATTTGTTTTAGCTTTCCCGGTACCTATGATTTTATAATTACTGTCGATAACGCCTACAGCAATATTTGTTCCGCCTAAATCTACACCAATTTTGTACATAATATATCTCCTTTAATCAGACAATCAGAAATTGCCCCAAATTTTAAGCTCTTCCTCCTGCGGTATAATATCATCAGCCATACCGAGATTATGCATAAGCTCACGCGCCGCATTGTAGCCCATTTTTTTCTGGCGGTTATTCATAGCGGCAACCTCAATAATTACAGCCAGATTTCTGCCGGGCTTAACAGGCACGACGGTATGCGGAACCTTTACACCTAAAATCTCAGTATACTCATTTTCCATACCCATACGGTCATATACCTTTTCGCTGTCCCAAGGCTCAAGCTCAATAACCATATCAATCTTTTCATTCAGCTTAACAGCACCCATACCGAAAATCCGTCGCGCATTAATTATTCCGATACCGCGGAGCTCAATGAAATGTCTGATGTTATCGGGAGCTGAGCCGACTATAGTTCTCGCTCCTGTCTTTTTTATTTCAACAGCATCATCTGCCACCAGACGGTGACCGCGCTTGATAAGCTCAACCGCCGTCTCACTTTTACCTACACCGCTGTCACCCAAAATCAGAACACCTTCACCGTAAACCTCGACAAAAACTCCGTGTCTGGTAATTCTCTCCGCGAGCTCGACATTAAGATAACCTATAACCGCCGCCATAGCACGGGATGTTGAGTCGTTACTGAGAAGGACAGGCACATTATATTTAGGGGCAAATTCGAGTATTTCGGGAGGACAGGGAAGAGTTCTTGTGATAATAACGCAAGCAGGTTCTTTAGCCATAAAGCGCTCTACCCTTTCGCGTCTTTCGCAATCAGGATAGCTGTTTATGTATTCAACCTCTGTTTTGCCCAAAAAATTCACACGGGTGCAGTCAAAAAAGTTTTCATATCCCGAAATAAACAAACCGGGTCTGTTGACATCGGGAGAAGAAATAAATATTTCATCAGGAGCCTTAGGTAAATATAAGGTTTCCATCTGCAAATCCTTAAGAAATTTAGCCAGAGAAACACTGTACTTTGACGGCATAATACACCTCCGATTAATTTATGTTCAGCCAATTTATATAATGACCGAACATAATTATACCCATACATTATATAACAAAAATAAGAATATGCCAACAGTTTTTCAGAATATTTTTTAAAAAAATACAATTAATTAATTTAACTTTCTGAAAACAAGAAATCCGGCTATAAAATACACTGCCTGCAAAATGCCCGGTAACACAAAAAGCGACGAACCCGTCAGAGTCCGTCGCAGATAAGAATTATTTAATAGATGAAAGAAAATTATAGTCCTCAGGCCGGAGATAATCATATATTTTTTCGTAATATTTACCAGCCGCTTCAGTCCAGTCGCTGTATTCCTGATTTCCTCTTTTGTCTTCAAAACCGTAGTTTTCGATAAGATAACGGGAAATGTAATCAGTAACCTTCAGTGAGCCGTGAAGATTAGTATGCTTTTCGTTATAAAAATCCGTAGTAAAATCAAGACCGATTTCCTGTGTATGTCTTCTCAGATCGAGAACATCGAAGCCCCTTTCCTCGAGCATATCAACGGTAACATTCTGCTTGCTGAAGCGTTCGTTATCATCAACTGCCTGTGGAACTACAACAAAAAGCACCTTTACCTGCTCCTGTTCGCAGTAGTCCATTAAGTCATTCAGACCTCTGGTATTGTTTTCAGAAAGCGAATCTCTTATATCAAAGTCATATTCTATACCGCTTACATCTGTTGATTTACTCAGAAATGATGTATAGGTGCTCCCGCACTTATATTGATCCTTCGGTGCATTAAAATCATCGGCTGTCAGCTCACTCCACCTGTCGTGAAAGCGGATAATCGGAAAATAGTGCTCCATTCTCTCTGACAAAGTGAGCTCACCCATATCACACAGATAATCTGTCATCTTCAGTTTATTAAGACTGTTCGGATAATTTACAAGCAATTTATGAAGATGATTTCCGTAATTTTCGAGAAGATGACTGACATTTACGATAAACAATGTATCGGGATGTGTTTTACGCACATCCTCCATTATGAACTTTGCGGCAAAGGTAGGCTGAGCCGCATTCGCAAATGAATATACGGTTATACCGTATTCGGCAAAGGCTACAGGAGGTGTCCAGTAGGCATAGGTAGAGCTTGAGCCTAAAAAAACAGCATCCAAGGAGCTTTCTCGCTCATCGAAAAAACCTTGTATTCTTTTATAATCCTTAGAATCACCGTCTGCCAGAACAGTCTGAACACTGAAAAAGCCTGTAATAAAAATCAACAGGAATACAATAATTTTAATTACCTTATTTCTTTTCATCATAACTCCTTAAAACTCTTCTCAGAAGCTTGCCGTTAAAGCTGCGGGGAATTTCATCTATTTCTTCTATCAGCTCGGGCACCTTATAGGGCTCGGCTCTTTCCGAAATAAAGCTTCTGACCGAAACGGAATCAAAGCTTCTGCCATACTTCATTTTTACATACAGCTTCGGCTGACTTCCTCTCATTTCGTCCTTGACACCGATACAGCCGCAGTCAGCTATATCCGGATGCTTCTTTGCAATATCCTCTATTTCGTCGGGAGAAACCTTGTTTCCTCCTACATTGATAACATCACCCTTTCTGCCTAAAAGGATAATGTCACCGTCTTCATCTAAGTAGGCCTCATCATTTGAATAGATAACTCCGTCTTTCACTGCTTTCGCAGTTTCCTCATCATCCTTCCAATAGCCCTGTGTGTTCATCGGACCGAAGGAAGCGAGAAGACCTGTATTTGAAAAAGATGATTCTATCTCCTGTCTGTCGTCATTTACTATAAGGATTTTAGCGTTATGTGTCGGCTTACCTATGCAGTTTGGCTTGTCCTTGCCGTCATTGAAATCGTAAATACATATACAGCCGCTTTCAGTACTTCCGTAAAAATTATAGAGATGAGTCTGCGGCAAAAGACCGCATACTGTATTCTTATCACTGTCAGATAACGGTGCCGAACCAAGCTGAATATAGCGGAGAACATCCTTATACTCACTGAGTTTTCCTTTTGAAAGGCGCAGTAACACAGTAAGTGCAGTGGGAACCATATCAATTGAATTAACCTTATAGGTATCCATCATACGGAAAAAGCCAAGTACATTCATTACGCTTGAAATAAGGATAACGGAAGCACCCCTGTATATATTGGCATAATATCTTCTCAGCCCGTGAGAATGATTCATAGGAGAGGGTATCATTTCCACATTGTCATCCTGAAGCTCTACGGCATATATAACATTTTCGGCAAGAGCAATATTATTTCTGTGAGTAATTATTATTCCCTTTTCTTTACCTGTGGTGCCTGTAGAAAACAGAAGCTCGGATATATCATCGCTCGCAGGAAAGCTGAAATCCACCAAAGGCATAAGCTCACCTGCAGCTTTACAGAATTCACTGATAGTATATTTTTTCTGCGCACCGTCTGCAGGAACTTCCTTTGAGGTGATTATAAGATCAGCCTCACAAATATCGGCTATCCTTATAATCTTATCGGCGGCGCAGTTATGCTCTACAGGCACAAATACTCCGCCCAGAAGCTGAATAGCCAGCTCCAGAGCAAGAAACTCGACCGTCTGTGAAGCCTCAGCTACCACCTTCTTAGCCTTGCTTACACCAAGCTGTTTCAGAAAAGAAGCCATAGAGCATATCTCTTTTTTATATTCACCATAGGTTACTGCACGGTTCTCGTCTGCCAGACAGAGCTTATCAGGCTGAGTCACCGCATAAGAAAAAACAGCTTCTACTATCGATTCAAACATTTTTTCACCTCGGATTAAACTGTACTGAACGAGGGCCAGTAATTAAGAAGCAGATAAGCAAGTACACTCATTGCCGCTATAACGATAACAGTTATGTATACGCCCTCTTTAAACATAAATTTAGGCTTCAGGCCGTATCCGACAGGAATGGCGCGGATAGATGTTGGAAGCATATAAGAAAGATTAACACCTATTGATGCAATATAAACATAAGGAATAGGATTCTTACCCATACCGCTCACTATACTGATAACGATAGGAATAGCCACTGCCGCCGTAGCGGTATTACTGGTGACATCGGAAAGGAGAAGCGTAAAGGCTACGATGATAAACACCAGCAGAAAGCCTTCGCCGAGATTTGCTGCAGAAACTGCTGCACCGATATCCTGTGCCGCACCGCTCTTATTGATAAGGGTGCCGAGAGCCATACCGCCTGCAAAAATGTAAATAAGATCCCATATAATCTTACCCTGTACATTTTTCCATTTCATAAGTCTTTCGCCATCCTGTTTTTTTACCATGAAGGAAATTATGGCGCAGATAATAAATACATAAGCAGGCTTCAGTCCGGGCAGTATGTCAGCATAAAGCTCTCTGGAAAATGCCATAACTGTCGCAAATATAAAAAGGAACAAAGAAATCTTTTCTTCCCTAGTCATAGGCTTCATTTCTTTATATATTTTTTCGAAATACTCCTTTGAGCCTGCCAGGCGTTCACCCTTTTTGCAGTGTCTGATGAGCAAAAATGCTATATTACTCAGAACAAGAACGAGCATAAAAGGAAGGAAACGGATTACCCATGAGGTATACATAAACTCCTCACCGGTCAGCTGCTCAATGTAATCCACTGTCACCAGATTCATAGCACCGCCCAAGGGTGTAGCAAGTCCGCCGACACCTGCAGCATAGGCAATGGTAAGAAGAATAAGAGAGCCGTTTTTGCTTTCGGAAATATCCTTTTCACCGATGAATTTAAGCATTGAAACCGCAATAGGAGTAATAGTGGCACAAACCACAGCATTCGGAAGAATCGATGAAAGAGCCGCAGAAAGAAGGAACCAGAAATTTATCTGTGTGCTCAGCTTGCCGCCCACCATAGAGAGACATTTGGCGGCAATTCTCCTGTCAAGACCGGTAAGCTCCCAGGATACATTGATTATGGAAGCACCAAGAAGCAACAGAATGGTCTCTGATGCATAGTTTGCTATGACCTCAGACATATCCACAAAGCTGAATAGTGCATTTACAGCTATGGGTAAAAAGGCCGTTACTGCATAGTCAACGGGCCCTGTAACCCACCACAGTGCCATCCAAGCTACAGTACCTACAGCACCCTTCGCCTCCTGTGAGGTAAAAAGGCTGTCAGGGAGAAGCAGATAGCACAGAAAAAACAGAACCGGACCCAGAAGTAAAAAAATCAGATTTCTTTTCTGTTTCATATTACATAAGCTCCTCTACCATTTCCCACATAGTATCAACCGACTGAAAATATGAGGGCTGAATATATTCCATGGTTACGGCAATATCAAAAGCTTCCTCAATTCTGGCAATAATCGTTACCACATGGACTGAATCAATTATTCCGTCGTCATAAAGGTTTTTTTCCTTGTCAAAATCAATGTTCGGGTACATTTCCTCTAAAAGTGCTTTCAATTCGTTCATTGTTTTTATTCCTTTCTCTTTTAAAATTGTTCATATATAAAACTGCTCGCATCGTATCCCGGACCGTAGATACCGAATACAATGACAGCAAATATACCTGCAAAAAGCACCAGCCATCGGAACACTATGCCTTGTCTCTGCAGCTCCTGTCTTATGCTCATACGCTCCTGAAGAATATCCACAAGCCACAAAACTGCTATAGATACAAGAGCAAAGACAAAGTTTTTATAGTCCAGGCCGTGCGTAAAAAGATCGTCAGAAGCTATATTTTCCATCTGTATTCCGGTGAACATATTCTTCAGAATAATTAATGCCGCCTTAAGTCCGTCCGCTCTGAAAAATACTCTGCCTATACAGCAGATAACAAAGGTTCTCGTCATCTGAAACAGCTTCCAAGAATACAATTCATCATTTATTCCGAGCCGCGTCTTGAGCTTAACTCCTGTGGGCTCGAATATAACTGAAACAATCATAATAGCAGCATAGTAAAGTCCCCATACCACATAATTCCAGGAGGCACCATGCCATATACCTGTTATCATCCATACAACGAAGATAGGAAGGCAAGCAGAAAAGAGCTCGGCAAAACGCTGATTTGTACTGTTCTTTTTCACCTTTTTGACCATTTTGCTTACAGAAACAGGATAATAGATGTAATCCTTAAACCACTCACCGAGAGATATGTGCCATCTTCTCCAGAATTCAGGGATGGTTTTCGAGAAATACGGGTGGTTAAAGTTTCTGTCAAGCTTTATTCCGAGCGCCTCCGAGACACCGCTTACTATATCGATACAGCCTGAAAAGTCCGCATAGATCTGTACAGAATAGAGAACAGTAGCGAGCGCAAGAATTACGCCCTTATATTCGCCGTGATGAGCGTATATGTCACTGACAAAAATATTCAGCCTGTCGGCAATTACGAGCTTTTTGAAAAGGCCCCATAAGAGCAGCTGTGCACCCTGTGAAACCCTTACGGCATCGAAAGCTATACCCTCAGGCACTAACTGACCTTTAAATCTGTTATACCTGCCTATAGGGCCCTGAACTATGTGAGGGAAATATGTAAGGAAGAGAGCATAGGAAAAGAACGAATTTTCCGCCGGGTATCGCTTCCAGTAAATGTCGAGAACATAGCTAATAGCCATAAATGTGTAAAATGAGATGCCGAGCGGCACTATCATACTGAAATTCTCGGGAAACTGTATTCTGAAAAGTCCGGTGATGTTCTCCAGCATAAATCCCGTGTATTTGCACACAGCGAGCAAGCCTATTATTACAACAAAGGAAACAGTAAGCTTCTTCTTTGCCTTCAGCTTGCATTCAGCTCTTACCTGCTTCTTATCTGACGGAACAGAGCATTCTGACAGCAGAAGCTTTTCTTTTTCATATATTCTGCTGATTGACTTACCGGTGAAAAAACTCGAAATCAAGGTAGCGGCTAAAAAAGGAATATATTTTATTCCGCCACATACATAAAAGAATACATTGGCCGTCAATAAAACATATTTTTGAAATTTCCTTGGCAGTACATAATACAAAAACACCACCACTGCCGAAAATAATAAAAATGTGAAGGACTGATAACTCATAATTTTTCTTCCTTTGCTTTCTTGCTTGCGAGATAATAACACCTGTTTGTGAAATCTGTATGTAAACTGATTTTATTTATCAAGAGGTACACTGAAATAAAATGTGTTCTTTCCGTCCCTGCACACTATACCTACTTGACCGCCGTGTATTTCAGCTGTACGTTTAACCATAGCCAGCCCTATTCCGTGACTGCTGTCTCTTTTTCTTGCTTTGTCATTTTTATAAAACAAATCCCAGAGACAATCTCTTTCCTCTTGCGGAATCGGCGCCCCGCGATTGGTAACACTGAAAACATATTTATCTGCCTGTCTGGTGCCCAGAATCTCTATTTCCTGATTCTTTTCACCGTATTTGACTCCGTTTTTTACAAAATTCATTATCGCCCTTGTAATAAGAATGCTGTTACACATAATCTCGGCAGGCTCAAAGCTAATGCTTACCCTCTGTCCGTGATATTCGGTATCCGTTTTATTTTCTACCGTTTCTGCTATAAGGGCAGTAGGTGTTCTCTCCATATCACAGAAATAGCTGTCGCTCTCCATCCGTGACATTTCCAGCATCTCCTCTACCAAGGCGTTGATTTCTTCACACTCTTCGGCGGCTATTGTGCAATATCGTTGCAGTCTTTCATTTTCAGCCGTCATAACCTGTATATTCTCAAGATAGCCCTTTACTGTTGTTATAGGTGTTTTCAACTCATGAGAAATATCTCTGACTAATCTTTTTCTGTGCTCAATATCGTTTTTCAGACCCTCGATACTCTTTTTCAGCTCCTCTGATAAAGCATCAATAGAATCGGCAAGCAATCCGATTTCATCATTACTTTTATAATTAATTTTTTCATCGAAGTTCAGCTCAGACATATTGCGGGTTATTCGGCTCATTTTTTTCATATTGTCCGTAAAGGATTTACTGAAAATACTCCATACAAGAGTACCCATAACAGCCATGGTACATCCGACAATCATAATAAAAACCGAAACAATGTTAATATCCTGTTCGATTCCCTTTATAGCCTTGGTCATAATTATATAGCTGTCATCATCTGCTTTGCATACAAATACAATTTTTTTCTCGTTATTGGTATCATCAAAACGATTTTTAAATATGTATCCCTTTTCCGGGCTCTGCTCATTATATAATTTAATATAACGGCTGTATTTATAACGGACTTCGCCTAACTTGATTTTTGAATATGAAACTGTTATTTCACCTTTATTGTTTGCAAGGTGAGTATTTATGCCGTACGAGAGGTTAATCTCCTCCAGAAGCTCCTCTGTCTTTTCACTGTCAGATATGTGCTGACTGATCTTTTCGGCATAATCAAGCATAGTATTTTTTGAGTTAATTATAAAAATCGGCTTGAGAAGCACATTACTCAGCAAAGTAAGAGCTAACATAGAAACAAAGATAACAGCAAGAAAAACAGACACTACCTTCCAGCGAAAGCTGATTTTCATATTTCGGTAACCTCCCCCTCAAAGCTGTAGCCAACACCTCTGACTGTTCTTATTTTGTCTCCATAGTCCCCCAAAGAATGACGAAGCATTTTGATATGAGTATCAATTGTTCGGTCGTTGCCCGTATACTCAAAGCCCCATACCTTTTCGAGTATCACTTCCCTTTCAAGTACATTTGGACTGTTTTTCATAAGAAAAAGAAGAAGCTGATACTCTTTGGATGTAATTTTTATCTCTTTGTTTTCAATATAGACCTTCATTTCATTCTGTAAAATCTGCAGTTTATCGCAAATTAGTCTGATATTTTTTTGTTCATAAAAGCTGTTCATCAGTCTCTTTGCTCTTTCCACCAGTGCCGCTCTTTTAAAGGGCTTGGTAACATAATCATCAGCACCGCTCCTGAGTCCCTTCGCCTCGCTGTATTCATCCGAAAGAGCTGTAAGCATAATCACCTTAGTTTCAAAGTGATTTTTTACATAGTCAAGCACCTGCCACCCGTCAAACTCAGGAAGCATAACATCAAGTATCATAAGCGGTATTCCCGGTCTCTCCTCTAAAATCCTCAGTGCCTGTTCGCCGTCGTAAGCCGAAATCACCCTATATCCCTCTGTAATAAATATGTCCTCCAGAAGACCGTTGAGTCGCTTATCATCATCAACTATAAGAATCGTATTATTCATTTCACACCTCAGTATTCAGAAAATCAATTTAAATACAAACAATTATCCATTTTACCCCGGAATTATATACACGCAATGTGTAATCTTTGTGAAATCGATATTGTTTGTGTTGCGAAAATTTACAAAACAGGTAAAAAAAATAAAAAAGAGAAGCCCAACGCCGACATCCCATAAGGCAGTATTTGTTTCTCGAAAAAAATTCCCTGTATTATTGTCAAAAGCCTCGCAAGGCGACAGCCTTGCTGCGTTTTGTGGCTTCAATACAAGAAATTTTCATTTCTTACGAAACTGCGAAGCAC
>JAFSDF010000107.1 GCA_017436375.1 Clostridia bacterium
TAATTATTTTAAGGAGGTGCGGTACATGGCAAAATGCGAATATTGCGGTAAAGATGTTGCTTTCGGCATCAAAGTTTCCCACTCACACAGACGTTCTAACAGAACATGGAAACCCAACGTTAAGCGTGTAAAGGCTATCGTAAACGGCTCACCCAAAAGAGTTTACGCTTGCACTCGTTGCTTACGTTCAGGTAAGGTTACTCGCGCTATCTGATTTTAGTATATCGGTAATCACAGGACTTTCTCAGTGGAGAAGGTCCTTTTTTCTTTTCTCTGTGCTAAAAAAAGAAAGCTCCCTTATGCCTTATCAGATATAGGCATAGGGAAGCTCTGTTTTTAAACTGTTTTATCGGTTAGCATTTATAAAATCAATGATTTCTTCCTTTGTATGAAGACCGACGAGTCTCTCCTTCTCCTGACCGTCTACAAAAAGAACCAGACAGGGAATTGACATAATACCCATCATAACAGCGTATTCATTCTCCTCGTCACAGTTAAGCTTGCATACCTTTACATCTCCGTCGAGCTCATCAGCCAGCTCCTCAATGGTAGGGCCGAGCATCAGGCAGGGCTGACACCAGGGTGCCCAGAAATCAACAAGCACGGGCATTTCTTTTTCTTTGGTTACTTCATCAGCAAAATTCATCGAGTCAAGTTCAATATATGACATAATCTTTACTCCTTATTATTTTTATTATATTTTGTGTAATTATAGCACAAATATTTTATCTGTTCAAGAGCGTATTAGCGAAAAAAGAAAAAGCCGCTGTAAAACGGCCTTTTTCGACAAATATTGAATGTATTATTTTTCGTAACTGCATCTTACTGTTATTCTCTTGGCCCCGCCATAGGTACAGGTATAAAGTATAAGATTATCTCCGCTGTCCTTTACCTTATCCACATCTGTCGGCATCAGAAGCTCGACAGAATCAACCCTGTAGCGGTGAACCTCAGACTCCATATCTGTAAAAACAACACTGTCCCCCTGCTCCAGATTGCCGAGATAGCCGAAATGCACTCTGTAATTATGAGCGGCTATAACGAGGTGATCTGTCTTAGTACTGCCGTAATATCTGCAGGGAGAGATTTTAAGTCTGCTGTAATCCCACTCAGACATAACAGGTAAGTCAAGATTCAGCGAAGGTATGGATAAATATCCGATATATCCGTAGCCGTCAATTTCTCTGACTTTCATTTCATCGTCGAAGGGGTCAGCTGTTACATCTCCCGACTGCCCCTCTGACATACTCAGACGGATTGACTCAACGAGTGCATCAGAGCTGTTCTGCGCCTTTCTGTTTTCATAATTATTATATATAAGAAGACACATAGCTGAAAAAATAAGAATAAATCCGACAGACATAAAGGTTATGGCTAATTTTCTTTTCATACTTCTTCCCCGTCTTTTTTGCCGAAATTCAGCATCGCCCAGCCGAGGCTGAAAAGAATCAGACCTGCTATAGTGAAAACAGGTATCGGCCAGTTGAGCTGTCCTGTATGAATAAGCTCCTCCGGCTTCGTAACAGGCTCTTTGCCGGGATCTGATGTGGGAGGAATACCTTCCTGAGAGGGATTTTTTCCGTTAATGATAGTAACGGTATTTGCGGAGACCTCATAAGAAACAGTGTATCCGTCAGGCACCTCACTTTCCACCACACTCCAGGAATGTCTGTTTGAAAGCTTATCCCACCTGTAGTGCCAACCGTTGCTTTCGTTAAGTGTGATTTTCTCAATCTCTCTGAAATCGCATAACAGACTGACAGACACGGAGTCCGGATGCTCACCCTCAGAGTTCCACTGCTTTTTTACACTGATATAGATACTGTCCTCTGTACCCTGTGCCCCGTAAATCTGCATTTTCGGAGTGGCATTTATATCATAAATCCAATCCTTATTTTCCTTATCGTAAAGAGGAATGTTAATTACAAAGGGTGACGGCATAAAGTATTCAGGAATATTTTCCGAGGGAACGATGAGATAAACACCGGGCGTAAGACCGTCGAAAATAATCTCACCATTTATGTCTGAGGATTTAACCGTAAAGGGTAAATCGTATGTGTAAGCAAAATGAGTAAGATGTATAGGTAGATATGCATCCTGCAGGTTTCCCATATCCATTTTGCAGTTATCATAGGGAATAACATAGTCATAGCCTACACCGTGATTTTTTTCATAGGCGGCAGCAAAGAAATACAGTCTGAAGTCTGCACCCTCCAAGGGCACTTTCGTTTTTGAATCGGCTATATGCAGGGTAATACTGCCGTTTTTATTAATAATGGCGGAAGCTGAGGGAGAAAAAGCATATACACACAGAGTCAAGACCAGTATTAAAGAAACCGCACCTGCCAAAATTTTTGTCTTTTTCATCGGCTGTTCCACCTTTCCTGTTTAATCTTTCTTTCTTTTTTTCTTGTCCTTAGAGGATTTGATTATAAGGTATATAAGCAGCATTCCCAGTATAGGAGCCGCAACTGCCGGAGTAACGATCAGCGGATCAATCTGATAAGCCTCAGTGATAACATTAACTACTCTTTCAGACTCTACATTTTCGATTCGTGTTCCTCTTACGAGCATTCTGTGAGTGTTTATACCATAGGGGGTGCAGGTGACAAGAGTGCAATAATCCTCATTCTGTACAAGGTTAAGTGCATCTGTTTCATGAGGAAGAACAATAAGAATCTGATCAACCTGATATGTTATTGTTCTGTCGAGAATTCTGATTGTGAATATGTCTCCGACTTCAACCTTATCAAGATTAGTGAAAAGCTTTGCTGAGGGCAGACCTCTGTGGGCAGACAGAACAGCGTGGGTGCTTTCACCGCCGACGGGGATACTTGAGCCTTCAACGTGACCGACGGCTGAATTAAGCACTTTATCGCTTGTGCCGTGGTATATGGGCAGCTGGACCTTGATTTTTTCAATGGTGATATAACCCATCATTCCGTCACCGTTCACATCAAGGGTGCTGTTATATTCATCAGCAATATTCTTGTGATTGAGGAAAGGGAAGGACATATTTCTGATCTTTTGGTTATAAATATCGGCCTTTGAAAAAAGCTCAGTGTAATCCTCGGGGGTAAGGTCAACAATAAGGTCATCATAGTTAATGATTGCCTGAGACTGCCTTTTTTCATTCCAAAAATCACTTATGGTAGGGTAGAGCATAACGCTCAATCCGACAAAAAATATTGCCACAAGAATAATAGTTGAAGCACTACCGCTTTTTTTCTTTTTTGGAGCAGTTTTATTTTCTTTCATATTAAATCTCACTTAATTTAAAATTCTCAACGTCATCACTGAAAAATTTCAGAAACAACGGTCAGATTTTTAAAGGGCCAGGTATCACCCTGCCGACATTAAGTCGGCAGGGATTTATATTACCGTCCGTCAGCTTTTAA
>JAFSDF010000108.1 GCA_017436375.1 Clostridia bacterium
CTTTGACCTGAAAACTGAGTATTTTCAGATGATTTTTGGCTGTTGAGGTTGCCGACAGGCTGACGCCTTTCAAAACCGAAACACCGAAAAGCACTGAAAAGACGCGCTTTCAGGCAGGTTCGGATTACTATCGTCACCCTATGGTATTGTAGCACAGAATTACGGGTTTTTCAAGAGAGGAACGCTTTCCGTCAGCCGTAGTCAGGCTTTACCGTAAGTGTCATCTTGAACGAAGGGAAAGATCTTTATGCCATCCCTGAAAGGTTATTCCCCTGTTAGGGGAAATGTCCGTGACAGCGTAACGGACAAAAGGGTTCCGGTTTCGGAGAAAAGGGGGACCGCGGCAACGGTGGAAGGTTCCACTCAGAAAGACAGATTAATTTGCGATAAAAAGCCTCCCCTGATTTTTTCAGAGGAGGCGGCTTTTCTCCGTTAAAACGGAGAGGTTCTAATTTTTGAGAATAATATTTTTACGATTTGCAAGCTAATTATAGTCATATTTATGACTATTGTCAAGTATATGATTACATTTTATAATGTATACGGTGATAAAAATGATATCCTATGAGCCCTTCTGGCAAACTCTTAAAAGCAGAGGAGAAAGCACCTACACCATCATCAACAAACACGGTATAAGCAGTGCTACTATAAACAGAATACGCAAGGGCGAGGGAATTACCACGCAGAAAATCAATGATTTCTGTAAAATTCTTCACTGTAATGTAGAGGATATCATCAGATATATAGAAGAACCGGATATTTAAATGAACTGCACTTATGCCCACATCCGATAAGGCATAGAAATGCAATAAAAAAAGAACAACCGCTGTATCAGGCTTTTACCTTTTCAGCGGTTGTTTTTCGTATTATTTCATCATTCTTCTGATTACTGCTTCGCAGTCTGCCTCATCCATAATCTTCGGTACGGGATAGAGAGGATTGCCTTCCTTAAGGGCTCTCTTTACGATAACGGGAATATCCTTTTCCTGTATCATATCAAATCCGTCGGGAATGTTCATATTCTTATTGAGTGTCTTGATTGCTTCGATAAAGGCTTCTGCCTTTTCCTTGTCTGTACCGTTTGTCTTTACGCCTGCGATAACTGCCAGCTTGGCAAGAGGCTTATGAGCGGACTCACCGTAATATTCGAGAACATAGGGAAGAATAATTGCATTAGCCAGACCGTGGGGTACATTATAGTGACCGCCGAGATTATGAGCGATGGCATGAACATAGCCTACATAAGCTCTGGTAAAGGCCTGACCTGCATAGAAGGAAGCCTTGAGCATTGCATTTCTTGCCTCGACATCCTTGCCGTTTTCGTAAACCTTTTCGATGTTTTCAAAAATCATTTTGGTTGCCTTCTCGGCATAGTCTATGGTAGACTTAACATTACTCTTACCGATATAAGCCTCTACTGCGTGAGTGAGAGCATCCATACCTGTGGTGGAGGTAATGTGGGGAGGAAGACCTACTGTAAGCTCGGGATCGAGAACAGCATATTTGGGACGGAGTCTGGGATCGTTGATAGCGTTCTTTTCGTGAGTGGCAGTGTCAGTAACCACAGCTGCAAGTGTGGTTTCAGAGCCTGTACCTGCTGTGGTGGGAACAGCGAAAAGAGGAGGAAGCTTATGTACGAGCTTGAGAACACCGCGCATTTTCTTTACGGGAATTTTCGGGTTTGTTACTCTGGCCGCTGCTGCCTTTGCACAGTCCATAGGTGAGCCGCCGCCGAAAGCAATAACACCCTCACAGCCGTTATCTACATAAAGCTTTCTGGCATCCTCGATATTTTCGATAGAGGGATTGGGCTGTGTACCGTCGTATACTACATAATCTACGCCTGCCTTCTCCATTTCCTCGAAAAGAGAATTAAGAAGACCGATACCCATAAGTCCCTTATCGGTTACGATAAGAACCTTCTTAAGTCCCTTGCTCTTAATAAATCCGGGCAGACGGCGGATGGCACCGGGGCCCTCGAGCATTTCGGGCTCTTCCCAGTTAAAGGCACACATAGCCACTCTGAAGGTCTGCTGATAAACTCTGGAAAATGCTTTATACGCACTGTTCATAAATTAATCATCCTTTCAAATATAATCTTTTTCATTACTTTAATATTACTATGAATTTACTTTCTTTGCAAGAGATTGCGTGAAAATTTATAAAATAAATGGACTGCTCACGGTAAAGCAGCCCATTAAAATCATATAACACCTATTTTCTCTATTATATCTTTTTTATAAGCGATAAACTCACTGCTCATAGGATTCCTGTCCTTTTTCTCACCCGGCAGATCGATTATGATTTCGTCTGTGATCCTGCCCGGCTTTCCCGTAAGCAGATAAATCCTGTCCGAAAGCAGAACAGCTTCGTCGATATCGTGAGTAACAAAAAGTGCCGACAGGCGTATTTCACTCATTACAGATAAAAACCAGCTGTGAATTGCACTCTTTGTGATGTTATCCAGAGCACTGAAGGGTTCATCCAGAAGAGCCACCTTATCTGAAGCGAGATAGGTCCTTAAAAAAGCCGCTCTCTGTCTCATACCGCCCGAAAGCTGATGCGGATATTTGTCTCCCGTATCCCCGAGTCCGAATTCCTCAAGATAGCCTTCTGCCTTTTGCCTCGCTTCTTTTTTGTTTATGCCCCTGATTATGAGCGGCAGTGCTACATTATCCTTTACCTTTTTATGAGGCAGAAGCAAATCTCTCTGGAGCATATAGCTGATTTTACCTGCTTTATCGGTAATATCCTCACCGTCAAGATAAACCCTGCCCTCGTCGGGAGTATAAAGCCCCGACAGAACATTAAAAAGTGTAGTCTTACCGCCGCCGCTGACACCTAAAAGAGATACGGTTTCACCCTCCTCCAGAGACAGAGAAACCTTCTCGATTATCCTTGTGCCTTCAAAGCTGACCGTAATGTTTTCAGCCTTCAGTAAACTCATAAAAAAATCATCCTAAATAGTTATTTGAGAAGCCTTTGCCTGTGATGTCCTTCTCTACTAAGCCTTCTTCATAAAGCCACTCATAAAAGCCGTTCCATCTTTCTGCATCAATATAACCCCACTTTTCACCGTCGGCGATATACTGTGCTGCCATCCATTTCTGACTTTCGGTGACGAGCTTTTCACTTCCGACGAGGGAGCCTGTAGTGTCACCCTTTATGAGAATATCTGCCGCGGCTTCAGGATTTTCCACAGCATATCTGTAGCCCTTTTCTGTGGCTCGTAAAAAGGCCTTAGCCAAATCGGGATTTTCTCCGAGGAAGGAGTTGTTTGCGATTATTACAGGTGTATAATAATCGAAGGTTTCCTCCATATCTGTCATATCGAAATAATCGAAATCCAGACCTGCCGTTTCACAGGCTATTCCTGCCCAGCCGTAATAAATCCATATAGCATCGGCATCACCGTTTCTGAGTGCCTCCGCTTCATTTGTAACACTGGGTATGAGCTGCAGCTTTTCATAATCTGCTCCGCTTTTTTCCATCAGATGCTCTACCATTTTAAGCTCAATGGGACTGTTCCAGGTGGAGTATCTTTTATTTTCGAGACCTGCGGGAGTGTCCATACCCTCGCCCTTTCTCGAAATGATACCTGAAGTATTATGCTGTAAAACAGCGGCCACAGAGGTTATCTCCAGAGGCTCCTCCAGAGCGAAGTTTGCGGCGAGAGTATCCTGAAAGGAAATGCCGAAATGTGCCTGTCCCGAGGCTGTCATTATTTCTGCACCGTCCTCAGGCGGCTGAACAATTTTAATTTTTATGCCTTCCTCTTCATAGTATCCGAGAGAGTCGGCCACATAAAAGCCCGTATGGTTCGTATTCGGTGTCCAGTCCAGACAGAGAACAATTTCCGTAAGCTCCCCTCCCTCTTTACCGCCACAGGCAGCGAGAGAAAAAAGAAGTGTAAAGGCAAGTAATACTGCAAATATTTTTTTCATTATTATCATCTCTTTCTTTAGTTGTTCCTCTTTCTCTTATGAGGCATACTCAGCCATTTAAGCAGAGCGACCGCACCCATAAGCAGAAGGGATACCGCAGAGATTAGAATTATGACTGCGAACATTTTATCAAAGGCATAGGCTTTCTTTACCCTTGTCATATAAACACCGAGTCCCTCAAAGCCTCCGAGCCATTCTGAAATAACGGCTCCCACCACCGCATAGGAGGCGGAAACCTTAAGCCCCGAAAAGAACTGCTCAGCAGCGGCAGGAAGCTTAATATGACGGAAAATCTTCAGTTTCCCTGCACCCATACTTCTGAGAAGATTAATCTCCTCCTCGGACACTCCTTTAAAGCCGTCCAGAAGAGACACGGTAATGGGGAAAAAGGTAGTTATAACCACCAGAGTGATTTTCGGAGCCATAGAAAAGCCCATCCACAGTACAAGCACGGGAGCTATGGCTATGGTAGGTATAGTCTGACTTATAACCAGAATGGGATAAAGAGCCTTGTAAAGAAAATCAAACCTGTCCATAAGCACAGCAAAGACAAAACCGAGAGCCGTACCCAGCAAAAGACCGTAGAGAGCCTCCTGTAATGTCACGACAGAATGCTCTGCAAGAATCGGGATTTCATTCACGAAGGCCTTGACTACTTCCACCGGTGACGGAAGCATATATCCCGGTATAAGCCCTCCCTCGCTCACCGTAAGCCATAAAAGACCGATGACCGTCAGAGAGATGACGGGGGCTGCCTTATTTATGATGCTTTGATACTTTTTTGTCAATAGTAAGCACACCGCCTTCCGGTTTCCAGACAGTTTTTATATAAGCGGAAACCTCGGGTGCACCTGCTTTTATCGCTACCTTGCTGCACTCGGAAATAATTTCCATAATCTGTCCGTAATCCTCCCCCTCTACCGTAGTTTCGAAGGGGCCTACATAATAATTTAAGCCCTGTGAGGCAATATATGCAATTACCTCATCAACAATTCTGATAAGCTCATCATCGTTCTCCGTTTTAGGTAAAATCTGAATAGCTGCGCTTACAGTCATAATAATATCTCCTTTTATTCTTTATTTAACAGAAGAATATTCAAGGCCTGATTTCAAAAGACCTTCCGTATCTGCCGGCAAGATACAGAAAACACCGCCGTAAAAACGGCGGTGCTGAAAATTTATCTTTACTCTCCCTACGTCGGTATTATCCGCATCAGGTTATGGGTATAATCTCAGCCGATTTAATATCAGCACCCCCGGTAATATTCTTTTGTCACAGTGATTATAACACTCTGCAGTAATTTTTGTCAAGAGTTTATTTTAACTCGGAGGGATCAGCCGCTATGCTGATTTCGATATGATTTTCCGATGAAGCCAGATTTTTAACTGCCTTTCGGTAATCGGTAAAGTCAACTACTGAAATATCCGTGCTGAAATATCTGAGAAGCTTGCTGAAGCTCTCGTCCAGAACACTGTCCTCGCTGCTGTCAAACATCTTTTTACCGTAAATAATCATAGCCTCGACCAGCTTTTCCGGTGCAGTCTCATAATTATCACAGAGATAGACGAAATATTTCAGCATAATATCTGCAGAAAGCTTCTGCACACCCTTTTCGATAATTATGGGAATACCTCTGTGAGTGTAGCTTACCTTATCAGTTATGTTGATTTCGGTATCTCCGAGACTTTTCATAAAGTCGATAAAATTCTGCTCATCTCCGATGATATATCTCTCTATGCTTATATCAGCGAGCTCTCCCACGCTCCAGACGAGCTCATTAATGCCTCCGTTTAATAGGTGCTCATTCATATCACCCAGAAAGCCGTTTACACTCGTTATCTCTCCGGGATCTATAAAGGAAATGCTCACATTTTCATTTTCCGAATCAAGTCTGACCAGAGAAAGAAGCTCGATTTTTTCATTACCGTCACCGGTAAGTACCATAAGAAAATTGCCTTTGATCTCCTGCATATCATTTTCCTGCACAGCAGCAGCAACAGCCTGTGTGCTGTCATCAGTCAGAGTGGTCTCCTCGGTATTTTCTCTGTTTTCACTAATAACCGTAACAGCAGAAAAAACACCGATCAGAAGGATAATAACTGTAAAGGCGGTTATTATAAATTTTTTACTGGGGGTTCTGTTAAAAAGGGAAAGGGAATTTATCTTTTCTAAATATTCCTTTATTTTATCTGTTATCAAATTAATTTTATCCATTAGTCCTCCGCGGGATAAATACAATAAAAAGGAGATTAAAGGCTCCTTTAATTAAAGTATTCACATAAATCTATATCAAAAGTCAGAAGTATTTCTTTTATGCTGACATTCTATCATAAGTCTGCCTTTAAGTCAACGAACAAAAGTTTACAAAAAAACTCCGCCGAAGGGCGACACTTCATAAGGATATTAGGCCTTAAAAATTGCTATTTCTGCGCATAACTGCGTTGGAAATGCTCGAAATCCGAAAGGATTTCTGTGCTTTTCGCCTTGTTCTGCATCAAAAATATCATAATTTTAAGGTGCAAAGCAGTTTTTACAGAGATATTTTTCGTTTAAAGGAA
>JAFSDF010000109.1 GCA_017436375.1 Clostridia bacterium
GACAAAGACAGCTATCTTACGGTCATAGATACAGAAACCTATGAGGTTATGCAGAAAATCAAAGTTTCTACACACGATAATCAGTCCGCGGGCTTTGGACATATAGAAGAAGATTTCGCAGTTATTAACCTCTATCATGAGCATCTTGAATCTCGTTTCAATCTTTATACCATAGATGATAACGGACTGTTTATCAAAAAATTCACCGCATTGACGCACCTCGAGGATAAAACCGACGCAAGCGAAGACATCCGTTATCCCGGCTCGGACATATATGAGCGTACAAATATCGATGTGGAATGGGATGGCGAAAACCTCTATGTAACAAATGGTTTCGATGAATCCTACGGTATGATAGGTGACCGCCGTGCAGGCTTCGGCCTCAGTGTTTACAATAAGGAAGGATTACAGTTTTTCGGGAATTACTACACAAGTCTCTCTACAGGCTACGACGGAACGTACGGCTCATCATATTATGTGATGCTTAGCAGTAATGACTTAATAGATATAACACTTAAATAAAGTCAGCAAAAACCGACAGCAGATAATAAATCACAGCTGTCGGTTTTTGCATTTATTTTTTCAGAGTGCTTATGTATTCGCACATTTCACCCACGGTTTTATATCTGATAAAGTCTGTCGCCTTAACTTCAACGCCAAGTACACTGTTAATTTCAGTCACCAGACAAACAGTATCAAATGAGCTCATACCTAAATCAAGCTTAAAATTGTCTTCACCCTTGATTTGGTCAGTTTCCACGAAGTTTCCAAGGATTTCAGCAAGCTGTTCGATTGTACACATTTGGGTTTACCCATCCTTTCCGCATCTGTCAATGCAATTTTATCGAGGATTTCCCCGACAGTAATACCGGGATTTTCACCGGCAAGAACAAGTGTTTTCTCTATTTTTGAATAGAGAATCCGGAGGTCATATTCACATTCAGGCTCTTTTCTGTATTCAAAAATGAAATCAAAGCCTCCGTCACCGGCTCTGTGCAGCACCGTGACATAAAGCGGTATCATAGTCGCACCGTTGTTGTACCAGATGCTTTTTACTGTATTTGTCATCTCCTCGTCCAAGGCAGCTATCTTTACGGGTGGCTGATAAGAAAGACCAAAGCTGTCATAGGTTGAATCGAATTTAGCTTTTTTAGGCATCGATTTATGTCTTTCCTTCAGTGTTTCGAGAAAGGCAAGCCGAGAGTGAAGATACATTTCATTCTGTATTTCCGAAATTTGATTTACAGCCTGTATAAATGTCTGCTCAGGTGAAATTATGCTTCTCATCGGTAAAAAATTAATTCTGAGACCACCCGACTTCTTCTCTTCGAGCGTTCCTCTGCGGTTAATAATCATCTTGAAGGAAACATCCTTCTGATTATCATTGAAGCAGGAAAGACCGGTACGGACACCCATAGAAACTGCTGAAAAGACAGAAAGGCTATTTTCTCTGCACACTTCAAGAAGCTTTTCCGTTTCCTCGGAGCTCATACTGAATTTCATCACGCAAGCATCGGGTAATCCAGAGTGAATGTCTGCATAACGCTGTCCGGGATTTTTCTTTTGCTGCTGCTTAAGTCGGCTTTCAATCATGAAATCAGTAAACACGGGTTCCTCTGCTTTCGCAAGTGAATTATACCAGTATTCTCTGTCTCTTCTGTTCTGCTCACTTGTTTCGTACTCGAGCTCCTTCACCAAGGCAGGAATATACGGTCGCATTGGTTTGGGATAAGGTGTACCTTTGGTTTTATTAAGATAAATTTCAAAAATATCATTCAGAAAAATCTTGACAGAATAGGCATCCATGGCAAGATGCTGTATTCTCATATAAATCCCCTGATATCCGTCAGCAAAATCAATAATAGCTATTCTGTGAAGCTCGCAGTTAAACATTGGTATGTTTTCTCTCGAAAACGCTGTTAGCTGTCCCTGAGCCTGTTCTACTGTAAGATGCGTATAATTCCATTCTTCTACCTTAAGGTCACTCTTTTCCGTGACATACTGCAAAAGCTTGAGCTTTTTACCCATCACAAAGCGCAGTCGCATGGTATCACAGCGCGACACTGCCTCATAAATTGACTGTTTCATAAGAGTTTTATCTATTTTACCTTTCCAGTAATATCCTACGCCGATATTGTTAACAGGATACCCCGAGCCGTATTTAAGTGACATCAGATACATCATCTGCTGTGATGATGAAATAGGATAAGCTTTGACCGCAGTACCGTCGTGTAAAATCATTTCTGTCATATCAATTCTCCTCAAAGTAGAAATTTTCTCTGATAATTTTACCTGTTGAAGTTCGTCTGAAAGGTGTTTCTCTGATTTTAAAATAATGAATCTGTCTGTCAGATTTGAGTGTGGTGTTAACCTTGTCTATAATCTCTGAAAGTGCTTCTTCCATATTTTCCACTCCCGTCATCTCTGCGTATAACCAATCCGGGAAAATTTCTGCAACAAGGCTGTCCACTTCTGCTTTGACTATAACATCTTTAATAACTGCTTCATCAGCAAATCGGTTTTCTATCTCCTCGGGAGAGATATTTTCACCGTTTGAAAGAATAACAAGGTTTTTCTTTCTGCCTGTCAGAAAAATATGATTGTCCTTTATGTATCCCAGATCTCCTGAACAGAGATAACCGTCTTCGGTAAAGGCTTCGGCCGTTTCCTTTTCTCTTTTATAATAGCCCAGCATAACACTCGGTCCCTTTACCTGTATTTCACCGCCTCTGACACGGACATCATCTGTGCCAATGAGGACACCGTTTGAATATTTAAGTTTATCAGAAAAATCGGATGTAGTGATACGAGGACTGCACTCACTCATTCCGTACCCTTGTCTGGCAGTAATACCGTACTTCTCAAATTCATCTATAACAGCACCGCTCAGAAAAGCACTTCCGGCTATCATTCTCCTGAAATTCTTTCCTACTACAAGCTCTGCTGCTTCTCTGGCAGAAAGCTCAGGATGCCGTTTTTCACTTATTTTAATACGGGTGAGTATTGATTTGCATAAAGATGGAACTATGCGCATTATTGTCGGCTCGAATATAAGCAGGTTTTTATAAAGATTTACCATTTCGCCGTTAAGACACAGAGTTCCGCCGTCAAAAACTGTTTTAAGAACATCGCATGCATAGCAGAAAATATGATGCATCGGAAGGACAGAGAAGCTGATATCGTCATCATCCATACTGTACACTTTATAAGAGGAATTAGCTGCAAGATTCCTGTTTGAGAGCATTACACCCTTGCGCTTGCCTGTAGTACCCGATGTGTAAATTATGAGAGCGCACTCATCGGGATTACATTCCTCAGCAGAATACTCTGCATACATTTCGTCCGAATACCTTTCAAAAATTTCAGCAAACCAAGCAGCATCACCCAGTGAGACAACAGATTTTATTCCGTCGTATGATTTACTGATTTCATCAGCTCTGTCGATAAATTCTTCTTCGCAAAAAAGCATCTGAATGTCTGCATCCTCGAAAAGCACAGCAGCTTCCTCTGCTGTTATGTCCGGAGAAAACGGTACAACTGTGTTTCCGCTGAAAATCATACCTGTCAGACAGGCTATATACTCATAGCTTGTATTACCGATAAATGCAATATTAATTTTTTCTTTAGTCACACTATTGATATAACGGCATACAGAAATGCAGTCTCTGTAAAATTCCCTGTAGCTTTTTACCGATAATTCACCGTCCCGGATATAACGGCAAAAGTCTTTTTCACCGTTTTTTTCAACTGAAAACTCAATGAGATTTCTTACCGTTGTTAAATTATTTGCCATTTTTCGCTCCCTGAAAAATTAATCTTATTTAATAATTATACAATCAAATTAAATATTTGCTATACAAAATTATTAACAAACAGTTACTTTTGCAACACCGATACGCATAAAGAACTCTCTGACCAATTAAAATCAGAGAGTTCTTTTAATATTAAGTTTTCAGATTATTCAAATCCCTCAAAAGTCATATTATTCTTTTTCATAACATCCTCATTGCTGATTACAGCACCTGCTGAAGGAAGATTTTTAGCCTTGTATCTTGAGGGTTTTACGAATTCTCCCTGGACATAATCACGAACGAGAGAAAGCTTCTGACTTTTCTTAAGAGTGATACATCCAACACCCTGGGTATCCTTCATAGCCTTCGGTGAAATCACAGATGTGTCAATGAGAAGACACCTTCCGCCTGTAGTTTCCAGAACGATCTCCTTATCCTCAGCTAGATACATAAGAGCAGCAAGCGGTGATTTGTCGCTGTAGGCCTTGATGAGCTTCTTTCTGTTTGTCTTGGTAGCATAGGAGGAAAGAGTCACCTTGGCTGCCTTACCGTTATCAAAGAAGAACATCATATAACCCTTATAGTCGTTGGTAACAACCATATAGATTACATTTTCGCCCTCTTCCATTTCTAGCTTTGAGGGAATATATTCACCTAAAACACTTGCCTTAGAATCAGCGAAATCAGAAACCTTAGCCTTATAAACCTGACACTTGTCCGTAAAGAAAAGCAGGTCGTTATTATTCGTGGTTTCAAAGCTCTGGAAAATCTCATCGTTTTCCTTGAACTTATGCTCACCGCCCATACGAAGTGACAGCGGAGTGATTTTTTTGAAATATCCGCCCTTGGTAAGGAAAAGATTTACGGCGTAATCGGGAATTTCTTCCACAAACTCCTGACTGTCCTCTTCGGTTACATAATAGAGCTCTGTCTTTCTTTCCTTGCTGTATTTTTTAATTACATCGGTAAGCTCACCGATAATAATCTTTTTGATTTTCGCCTTGGAGTCAAGGATTTCCTTCATCTCCTTGATGGTGTTTTCGAGGTTTTCGATATCCTTAAGGCGTTTGAGAATGTATTCTCTGTTAAGGTGGCGAAGCTTGATTTCAGCTACATATTCAGCCTGAATCTCATCGATACCGAAACCTATCATAAGATTGGGAACAACCTCTGCCTCTTCCTCGGTCTTTCTGATGATGGCAATAGCTTTATCAATATCAAGAAGAATTTTTTCAAGACCTCTTAAAAGATGAAGCTTAGACTCAGCCTTATTAAGGTCAAACATAACCCTTCTTCTGACACATCTGCCCCTGAAGCGTATCCATTCAATAAGGATGTCCTTGACACCCATTACTCTGGGGTACCCGTCAACAAGAACATTGAAATTGCAGGAGAAGGAGTCCTCTAAAGGAGTAAGCCTGTACAGCTTCTGCATAAGCTTATCAGCATCAGTGCCGCGCTTAAGGTCAATGGTAATTTTAAGGCCCTGCTTATCTGTTTCGTCACGGACATCGGTGATTTCCTTAATAGAGCCCGCCTTTACTCTCTCGATAATTTTATCAATTATAGCTTCGGCTGTGGTCGTGGGAGGGATTTCCTTGATGTCAATACAGTTGAATTCTTTATCATAGACATACTTTGCTCTGACCTTGATACCGCCTCTGCCAGTTCGGTAAATCTCCTCCATCTCATCAAGGTTGTAAACTATGATACCGCCGCCGACAAAATCGGGAGCAGGCATAGTTTCAATGCAGTTATGATCGAGATTTTTTATAAGCTCGATAGTTGTTTCGCAAAGCTCCTTAAGATTAAAGGAGCAGATGGATGAAGCCATACCGACAGCGATGCCGAGATTGGTATTGGCTAAAATCGACGGAAAGGTTACGGGAAGAAGCGTAGGCTCCTTCATAGTGCTGTCATAGTTATCAACAAAATCTATGGTATCCTTGTCGATTTCACGGAAAAGCTCATTACAAATGCCTTCCAGCTTAGCCTCAGTGTAACGGGCGGCGGCATAATGCATATCACGGGAATAAGCTTTACCGAAGTTACCCTTAGAGTCCACAAAGGGATTGAGAAGAGCCTCGTTACCCTTCGAAAGACGGACCATAGTTTCATAAATAGCCGCATCGCCGTGAGGGTTAAGACGCATAGTCTGACCGACGATATTGGCAGACTTCGTTCTGCCACCGGTCAGAAGCCCCATCTTATACATAGTGTATAAAAGCTTTCTGTGAGAGGGCTTGAAGCCGTCGATTTCAGGAATCGCTCTTGAGAGAATAACACTCATAGCATAGGGCATATAGTTAATTTCAAGAGTATCGGTGATGTGCTGCTCAATCATTTCACCCGCATTTGCAATATGGGTATTTTTGAGAAGGTCACCGTCATCCTGTGTTTTTTTAGTTATTTTTTTTCGTGCCATTTCTTTACCTCTTATCAGCTGACATCAGTCATATCAATGTAAAGATGTCCGTAATTTGCAATATAGTCCTTTCTGCCTGAAAGGTTATCACCTAAAAGCAGATCAAATTTTTCAGCAGTAAGAGCCGCATCTGTGGGATCTATTTTAATAAGTCTTCTGGTGGTGGGATTCATAGTGGTGAGATTCATCATATCCGCATCGTTTTCACCGAGACCCTTTGAGCGCTGAATGGTATACTTACGGTTACCGATTTCCTCTATGGCATCGGATTTTTCCTTTTCCGTGTAAGCAAACCAGGTTTCGTTACCGCAGGTGATTTCATAAAGAGGTGATTCAGCGATAAACACCTTGCCCTCTTTTATAAGTGTAGGAACGAGACGGTAAATCATAGTAAGAATAAGTGTTCTTATCTGATAACCGTCCACATCGGCGTCGGTACAGATGATAATTTTGCTCCAGCGAAGGTTGTCAAGACTGAAGGTAGACATATTTTTCATAGCCTTCGAATGTACTTCCACACCGCAGCCTAAAACCTTCAGTAGATCTGTAATAATTTCGCTTTTAAAAATCTTATCATATTCGGATTTAAGGCAGTTAAGGATTTTACCTCTTACGGGAATAATAGCCTGAAATTCCGAATCTCTCGCCTGCTTACAGGCACCGAGAGCAGAGTCACCCTCCACTATAAACAGCTCTCGTCTGTCTATATCCTTACTGCGGCAGTCAACGAATTTCTGCACGCGGTTTGCCATATCGTTAGAGGATGCCAGAGTCTTCTTTATATTTATTCTTGCCGCTTCCGCTTTTACACGGCTACGCATATTTATGAGCACCTGATCGGCAATCTTATCGGCCTCCATTTTATTTTCGATGAAGTAAACCTCCATCTGATGGCGCAGAAACTCCGTCATAGCCTCCTGAATGAACTTATTTGTAATAGCCTTTTTAGTCTGATTCAGATATGATGTTTCCGTAGAAAACGAAGAGGAAACAAGAATGAGACAGTCGGAAATATCCTGAAATTTAATTTTACTGTCGCTTTTAGAGTATTTGCCTGTCTGCTTGAGATAAGCGTCTATCTGTGCCACTAAAGCATTTGTTACAGCCTTGTCAGGTGAGCCGCCGAATTCGAGAAAGCTGGAGTTATGATAGTATTCTATAAGCTGTTTTTTGTTTGAAAAGGTTAGTGCCACATTGAGCTTAACCTTGTACTCGGGTAAATCCTCTCTGTCCTTACCCTGTCTGTCGGCCTGCCAGAACTGAACGGATGAAATGGTATCCTCCCCTGCTATCTCCTTGACATAGTCACTGATACCGTTTTCATA
>JAFSDF010000110.1 GCA_017436375.1 Clostridia bacterium
CTCAAGAGAATATTCACCTGTAAGCCTCTTGTGCTTGTAGTTGTTTCGGGTATGCTTTCCTTCGGCAGATATATGCTTCAAGCCGCAGCTCCTCATGTTGCCCGTTATTCCGGCTTTTATATTGGTGCTAAGCCTGAAACCGTAGAGCAGTATAATTCAAACATTTCTACTGTTGCTCTTGTTATTCAGGTTTGTGCGGCGGTAGGTATGTTCGGTGCTATGCTTTTCCTTCCCAAGCTTTACAAAAAGTTTGAATATAAGCAGATTATGATTGTTTCCTGTATCGGCGGTTTTGTAGCCAGCTGCTTTACTCTTATTATCGGATGGACCACAAAAAATCTTCTGCTTTGCATTCCCTTTATGCTTATTTCAAGCATACCTCTCGGCGTTATCAATAATGTATCCTTCGCTATGGTATGCGACTGTCTCGACTTTATGGAGTGGAAGACAGGCTTCAGAAACACCGGTCTCGGCTCTGCCTGTCAGTCCTTTGTCAATAAAATTGGTAATGCCTTTGCTACTGTTATGATTATCGTTATGTATATGGTAGTAAACATCGATGTAAATCAGCTTAATGTCGGCTCCGGACAGCAAGTTGTAGACGCCATTAACAGTATGTCAAGCACACAGAATTTTGCTATGTTCTCTCTCGTTACCATAGTTCCCGGCATCAGTCTTCTTCTCTGTGCTATACCTCTCTTCTTCTATGACCTCACAGGTGCTAAAAAGCAGAAGGTATTTGATGAGCTGGCAGCTCTGAGAAAAGAGCGCGGTATTGAAATCGCAGAATAAAAAACAGTTAATATTAAAACAGTAAATATAAAAACAGGAGGGTAATTTTATGTTGACTTATTTATCAATAGGCTTAGGTATGGTCGCACTTATTGCTTTTATGGTAAAGTGTAACAAGCAGAGAAGTGTAGGCGGTGTTTTTATTAAAAATATCGCAAGCATTTTCTTCCTTTTTACGACTGCCACAGCTATTTTTTACAATCAGGACTTCTGGAAGTACGGTGTTCTCATTCTGATCGGCGGTATTTTCGGAATGCTCGGTGACATTTATCTTGATCAGAAATGGATTTACCCCGAACATAATGACAATTACCTCAACGCAGGCTTTGTTTCCTTCGGTATCGGCCACTTCTTTTATATCGGCGCCATTTTCCTTCATCTCGGATTTGGTGTGAAGGATTTGCTTGTTCCCATTATTGCTGGTGTGGTTGTAGCTGTATTTACTCTCGTTACCGAAAAGCCCACCAAATGTCATTTCGGTAAATTCAAGGCTATTGTTACCGTTTACTGTCTCATAATCGGCACTATGACAGGTACAGCACTCTGGGGTATGATTCAGACCGGATTTTCGGTACAGTACATAGTATTTGTTGTTGCGGCGGCGCTGTTCCTTCTTTCTGATATCATACTTTCATCCATGTATTTCGGCACCAAGAATACACCTGTTAATTTTGTGCTTAATCACGCATCGTACTACTTCGCACAGTTTATGATTGCGTTTACAGTTTTTCTCATTAAATAATGACATACAAAAAACAGACCTGTCCGATAGATTTCGGACAGGTCTGTTTTTTGTTCTTTTATTTTCCCCAAAACTTTCTGTCAAGGGTGCGATACTGCACAGCTTCGGTTATATGCTCGAGTTCTATTTTATCGCTGGACTCAAGGTCGGCGATGGTTCTCGCTATTCTTAAAATTTTATCATAGGCTCTGGCAGAAAGCCCCATTTTTTCGAAGCAGTTTTCCAGAAGCTTTTTACTTTCTGCGTCTATTCTGCAGAATTCTCTGGTCATTGCGGGTGTCATTTTTGCATTACAGGTGACAGGTGTGTTTTCGAAGCGAATATTCTGTATGCTTCTTGCCTTATCCACTCTTTTTTTAATATCGGCACTGCTTTCGCTTCTTTCGTCGCCTGAAAGCTTTTCAAAATCCACCTGAGGCACCTCAATATGAATATCAAGTCTGTCGAGCAGAGGTCCGCTGATGCGTGAAAGATATTTTGCTGGCGCACCCTTACTGCAGGTACATTCTTTGGTAGGGTGACCGTAATAGCCGCAGGGACATGGATTCATAGCACATACGAGCATAACCTGACTGGGATAGGTCAGTGAGCCTGACACGCGCGAAATGGTAATTTTTCCGTCTTCGATAGGCTGTCTCATAGCCTCCATAGAAAGACGGGAAAATTCAGGAAGCTCGTCCAGAAAGAGAACTCCGTGATTCGCCAGACTTATTTCACCGGGTCGGGGGATTCTTCCTCCGCCTGTAAGACCGGCAGTGGAAATGGAATGATGTGGCGAGCGGAAGGGACGCGAAGTAATCAGTGATACATTCTGCGGGAGAAGACCTGCCACAGAAAACATTTTGGTAACATCCAGGCTTTCCTCAAAGGTCATATCCGGCAGTATAGACGGAAGTCTTTTTGAAAGCATACTTTTACCCGAACCCGGAGGACCGATCATCAGCACATTGTGTCCGCCTGCCGCTGCAACCTCCAAGGCTCTTTTTACCTGATACTGACCTTTTACATCTGCGAAATCAGGCATAAAAGCGTAATCATAGCGGTCTTCTCTGAATTCTTTATTATCTATTACAGAAAGCCTCTTTTTTTCGGTAAGGTGGTCAAAGAGCTCGTTGATATTTTCGGGAGCAAAAACATTTATACCTTTGACCACACAGCCTTCGTTGGCATTTTCTTTTGGTACGAATATTTCTTTGTAGCCAAGCTCTTTAGCCATTATGACCATAGGCAGAGTACCGTTTATTCTTCTTATTTTTCCGTTAAGAGAAAGCTCACCGATAAATGCGCTCTCTGAAATATCACATCTCAGCTGACCTGATGCTATGAGCAGGGCGATAAGAATTGGCAAATCATAAACAGGCCCTTCCTTTTTTATGTCGGCAGGTGTAAGATTTACCGTGATTCTTGTGCCGGGAAAGGAAAAATGGCTGTTTTTCATCGCAGAGCGGACACGGTCTCTCGACTCACTTACTGCGGCATCGGGTAAACCGACTATATCGAAGCGGGGCATACCTCCGTCGATAGATGCCTCTACACCTACACCGAAGCTGTTCATTCCGAGCATACCTATACTATTTACCTTGGCAAACATTTTATCATTCCTTAAGTTTTTTTTAATGATTATACTCCTGTTTTTCTTTTTTGTAAACAGTATTTATTTTCTTTTGAGCTCCGTACCTATGTAAAAATGGGCTAAAATTTCTTCGTAGGTACTTCCCTGTCTTGCCATATAGTCTGCACTGTTCTGACTCATACCCACACCGTGGCCTTTACCGTAAACCGTGAGATGTATTCCGTCTTTTTTGTTTTCGGCTTTAAAAAAGGGGCTTTTGAGATTATAGGCAGAGCGCAGGTCAGTAGGGGAAAGGGTTTGGTTTTTATAGGTTAACTCGGCGACGAATCCGTCTTCGTTAGTTTTTATGTTCTTATAGATGCTGTCTGCATCTTTTGCATCGGCACCGCTGAAGGCTTTAGCGAAGTCCTCCTTGCTGAGAATCACATCGGTCGTTATATCGGGTGAAAGCTTATCTCCGGGAGCAGTGACAGAACGAAGATAGGTTATGTCATTTTTCCATACATCCGATGAGCTGGCAGTTCTGCCCGGAGACAGACCGTGAAAAACAGTCATTGCAGTTTCGCTGTCGTAAACAAGATATTCATACATAACCTCACTTACGGCTTCCTTTACTTTTTCTGAGTAAATTCCGTAGCTGCTTCCCCATTTTTCCCTGAGCTCCTTTTCAGTAAGGTAGGCCTGATGAACAGACGGGTTATCAGTAATATCTGCCGGAGGATTATCGGAATTCTCCTTAAGCCATTTCATATATGTGTATGAGGCTACTGCCTGTGCCTTGAGTGCTTCCTTATGAAAGGAGGCAGGCATTTCTGCACATACTGCACCGTAAACATATTCCTCAGCAGTCATTTCAGTAAGCTTTCCCGTAGAAGAAACCAAAAGGCTTACAGTTTCTGACGAAGCGGGATCTTCATTATCTGTGATAGTACCGGAGGTGCTTTGTTTTTCGGTATGTACAGATGTTGCCGTCACATTGTTTTCGTCTGTTTTTACAAGCGTTATCAATGGGAAAAACACCATAATCAGAAAAAGTATAAGCGTCAGTACAATGAGATTTTTCATTTTATTTTCTCCTGTGATTTAATTAAAAAATTGGTAAAATGAACAATTTTTTATTGACATTATTATTACTATGTTATAAAATATAAGTTAATTACTTTATTGTAAGGTATTTTACTATTTTCGGGAGGATATGCAAATGAAAAACAGTATAAACCCAATCTCACCCGAATTGCTTGAGGTAATGAGTGATAAGATTGAAAAGAAAAGCCAGATTGACCTTGATGCTTTCTGGAAATACGGTGTAAAACGAGGTCTGAGAAATCCTGACGGTACAGGTGTTATGGCAGGCCTTACCAATATTTGCTCAGTTGACGGTTACTACATAGAAGACGGTGAAAGAGTTCCTAAGCACGGCGTGCTTAAATACAGAGGTATAAACATAAACGATATAGTTGAGGCTTGCGAGAAGGAGAATCGTTTCGGCTTTGAGGAGGTAGTCTATCTTCTTATTTTCGGATCTCTTCCCACCCGCAGTCAGGTAGAGCTTTTTAAAGAGATACTGGGTATCTGCCGTCAGCTTCCGGGCACCTATATCGAGGATGTGCTTATGACCAATGCTTCGATGGATATAATGAATAAGCTGTCACGCTGTGTTCTTACATCCTATTCATTCGATGATAACCCTGATGATATTTCCATCGAAAATGTTCTTCGTCAGTCTGTGCAGATAATTGCGCAGCTTCCCGTAATGATGTGCTACGCATATCAGGTAAAGAGAATGAAATTTTACGGGAAAAGTATGTATGTGCATCCTGAAAAAAAGGAACTGTCTACTGCTGAAAGTATTCTTCGTTCTATCAGGCCTGACCGTAAGTACACCGATGAAGAGGCCAAGCTTCTCGATATCTGTCTCATTCTCCATGCTGAGCACGGTGGCGGTAATAATTCAACTTTTGCCACCAGAGTTCTCACCTCCAGCGGTACTGATACATACTCAGCTATTGCCGCTGCTATCGGAGCACTAAAGGGCGGAAAGCATGGCGGTGCCAATATCAAGGTAAGCCGTATGGTTGAGGAAATTAAGAATAATTTAGATGATATAACCGATGAAAAGCAGGTATTTGACTATCTCGAAAAAATAGTCAGAAAGCAGGCGGGCGACGGTACGGGGCTTATTTACGGTATGGGACATGCTGTTTATCTGCTTTCTGATCCTCGAGCTGTGATTCTTAAGAGAAAAGCGAAGGAATTTGCTTATAAAAACGGATATGAAAAGGATTTCGAGCTTCTGGCAAATATTGAGAGGCTTACTCCTGAGGTTTTCCGTAAGGTAAAAGGCAGAAATAAGGTTATGTGCGCAAATGTCGATCTTTATTCGGGTCTTATTTATAAAATGCTGAACATTCCCGAGGATCTCTACACACCGATTTTTGCGTCAGCCAGAATTGCAGGCTGGTCTGCTCATCGTCTTGAAGAGCTTATTTCCGGTGGTAAAATTATCAGACCTGCATATAAAAGTATTGCACTGCCTAAAAAATATGTACCTATGGATGAGCGTATAGAAAACTATAATTCAAAAAGTCAGTATATACCCTCGGAACAAAGAATTTACAAGGAGGACGGCAGTAATGAAACTTAAGGAAAGTAAGGAAATTTCTTTTTACGGAAAACTTCCTTTAATCTTCTTTTTATGTTGTGCTGTTACAGTAATAATCAGAACTGTTCAGGTTTTTTCGTTTATTGACCGTGAAACAGGCTTTTACACAGGCGGTAGCGTTCTGAAGGTTGCTCTCTACGGTGTTATAGCACTTTCCGGTGTGTTTTTTGCTGTGACCACATTTCTCAGCAAAGAAACCGCTGAGGTTGCTTTGCAGTTTAAAAAGGATGGCTTGCTGTCTGCTCTCGCATGCATACTTTCTCTCAGCTTTATTTATGATTCCTTAGCTTCTTTTATGGGAGCCTTTGATTCTTTGGGCAGCAGCACCTACGGAGTATCGGCTTTTCAGTCAATGATGCTTTCAGGCACTATTCCTCAGTTCCTTCAGAGTATATTTGCTGTTTTTTCTGCTGTGTATTTTCTCAGCTTTGCCAAAGGAACAATTAAAGGAACCGACAGTGCTTCGAAGCACAAAATACTCGCAGTGGCTCCTGTAGGTTGGGCAGGCTTCAGACTTGTTTACAGATTTGTGGAGCAGATCAGCTATGTGCGTGTGTCAGAGCTTCTCCTTGAGCTTATTTTACTTGCTCTTTTAGTGATGCTCTTTATGGCTTTTGCTCAGGTAAATTCCGGCGTTTATCTGAAAAATGCCCGCTGGCGTATAATCGGTCTCGGGCTTCCAGCCGCTATGATTTCTCTTACTCTTAATGTACCGCGCCTTGTTTTTGTTCTTACCAAGGGTGCTGACTATCTTTATTCTGACTATCCCTTCAGAGTCAGCGATTTTGTTCTTGCTTTGTTTTTTGCCGTGCTTGCAGCTAAGCTGGTAAACAGAAACAAAAAATCTGCTAATGCTTGATGTCAGGAGAGCTTATGGATACAGTTTTAGTTAAGTTTGCGGGAATCGATGCGGAATTTACTGTGTCAAAGATTCTCGATTTAGGTTTTACACAGGTCAGATGGTACGGTGCGATTATTGCTTTCGGTTTCCTTCTTGCCGTACTTTTAGGCGGAAGGATAGCTCATTTGTGGAAGATTAATCTTGATAAGATGATTGATATTCTTCTTTTTGGTACAATCGGAGGTATAATCGGTGCCAGAGCCTACTATGTGGCCTTTGAATGGGATTACTATTCACAGCACCTGTCTGAAATATATAAGATTTGGGAAGGCGGTCTGGCTATTTACGGCGGCATTATTTTCGCCGTTGCTGCACTTATAATCGTTTGCAAGGTCAGAAAAATCCCTGTTCTCCCCATGCTCGACATC
>JAFSDF010000111.1 GCA_017436375.1 Clostridia bacterium
TAAGTATATCAAATATATCCTTTAAGTTCAATATAATTCATATAATATAATTAGAAAAGGCCGGCGCAAAAAAAGCGACAGCCTTACAATTAATTCTTTACCATTCTCTGATAATCTCAGGATTTGAGAAAATTTCATCGAGCTTTTTGATATAGGGAAGTATATCACCGAAACCGCCGACACGGTGGTCAAAGGTCAGAGTAATGGGAAGTGTTTTTCTTGTTCCCATTTCTATTTCGCCCTTGTCATTTTTATAAACATAATTTTCATCTCTCGCCACACCCACAGCCATAAGAAACACCTGCGGAAAGAGGAGCGGCGCATTGGTAACTCTGCCGTTAAGGCTTTTGTTTACTGCACCGAGATTCGTAAGGCATACGGTACCTTCATCCAGATCGTCCGGTGAAAGACAGCCCTCGCCTCTGGGAGCGTGCTCAAAAATACCCTTCACCGTAGCGACTCTGCCCTTACCTATATAACCGGCAAGAGTCTGGGCAACCGTAGATATAATCTTTCCCTTGAGAATAAAGCCGAGAGTTCTCTTGGTCAGAAGATCAAAGAGAACACGGTCCACATCAGCGGTCTGAACGAGTCGTGCAAGCTCTGCAGTACGAAGGGAGATTTCCTTAAGGGATTTTTCCTCACAGTCACGAACCTTTACCGGGAAGGTCTCTCCTGTTTCCAGAAGAATAGGAACAGCGATGTCGATATGCTTTTTTATAATCAGCTTACCGGTAGTGCAAAGACGGTTATATTCGATATAAGAATTCAGTCTGGGCGCCACCTTGAGTCCCTCGACCATAGCACGCATCATCAGATCATTAAAGGTCAGATTGTAGTCACATTCCGCCTTAAGCTTGCGGAATTCCTCCCAGAATTTCGTAACATCTGCATCATAGGTGTAACCCGGAGTAGGCATATCCTGTGCGTTGGTGAGAACATTACCTGAAATTTTTGCCTTAAGATTAAAGTATTCTATTCTGTCCCCCTCTACAGGGCCGTGTGTGACATCGGTTACAAAATCCTTGAATTTACCCATAAGCTTTTACCGTCCGCTTTCATATTTTCTGAAAAACTATACTGTTAGTCTATCACGAAAGGCTGTATTTGTCAATCGATTAGTAAGTTATGAAACAGATTTGCTAAATCTGTATAATTCTAAAATGTAAAGTCACAGCACTCCCGAAGAAATGCTGTGATTTAAGCTCAAAAGATATGATCAATATGTGTATCTGAGACCCTCGATCCATTCACCCTTGATAAAATCTCTGCCTCTTACGACTATTTCATCCTCATAAACCTCTACAACGATACCGTCACCGGGCTCATAATCCACTACCTCAGTAGAACGGGGAAGATTTATGGTTTCAACACCGCCCTGATTTTTGAAATTATCAGCACCGAGCTCATCGTGTATATGGCCGTGAATGTATAAAAGTCTGTCATAGCCGCTGAGCAGCTTTGCAAGTGCATCGCTTTCCACACCTTTGAGGTAATAGAGAGGATGATGATTGAAAACAAAAACAGGAGCATCGGCAGCCGCTGCCTCATCGAGCACAGCCTCAAGCCAGGAAAGCTGTTCCTCACTCATAACACATTCATTGACCGAAAGAGCCTCAGAGGCCAGGAAAATCATATAGCATCCGTTGACAACCTTATAATAATATGTTTTGTCTAATCTGTTTCCTAAAAAGAACGCATTATTAAAAAGATAATTAGTGCGGAATTTTTCATAATCTCCCTCACCGTTACCTAAATCGTGATTTCCCACGGCAACAAAATTTCTTTCAGCAGGCATCACACCTCTGACTCCGGCATAGAAAAATATATTTTCGGGTATCTGGCCGTTCATAACATTATCGCCGAGATAAACGGCCGCATCGTGATTTTCTCCCGCTTTAACACCCTCGAGTAAATCGTAAAAAGCTCTGTATGATTCAGGGTTGTTTGTTTCCACATGGGTGTCGGAAACAGCGGCAAAGCTCATCACCAGCTCTTCCGGCTTTTCAGCTGTATAAGCAGCTCCCTGACCGCCGAAAGCAGGTGACAGCATCATAAGAAGTGTCAGAATGGTTGCGATTACATCCTTAATAAAAATAATTACTGTAGAGAATTCCATATTTTCATCCCTCTTTCTAAATAATGTAATAATTATATCACATTATTTTCTGTTTGTAAATTAAGTAATGAAATAATTAAAACAAAAAAATACGGGAAACCTTTCAGAATCCCGTAAATTGATTTTTCAGTTGATTATGCACCGAAAAGTACAAGTAAGGAAGATACCAGTGCCAGAACGAAGAATGCAACACCTGCAATCTTGGTAAACTTTGCAAGCTTTGCTTCCATAGTTCTGCCTTTATTTTTACCGAAGAAGGTATCACCTGCACCTGCGATAGTGCCTGAAAGACCTCTCTGCTTGCTTTCCTGTAACATAACAAGAGCAATAATGAGAACAGAAATGATTATAATCACAATCGATAATACATACTGAAGCGCTGTCATTTGTTCGACCTCCAAATTTTTATACTATGGTATTCTATCATACTACATTACTAAATGTCAATAGCTTATTCAGATTTTTTCCGTTTAGACTGAGGAAGACGGAAATGCTTTTCCTCCGAAGAATCAAAGCTGTCGATAACAGCCTTTTCTGTACCCTCTACGGCTTCCTTGGTTATAAGCAGCTTACCGAAGGTACCCTCTGCGGGAATGTCGTACATATAATCGAGAAGCAGCTTTTCCATAATAGATCTGAGTCCTCGCGCACCTGTTTTAGCCTCAAGTGTCTTTTCGGCAATAGCCTTAAGTGCATCGAAATCAAACTCAAGCTCTATGTCATCGATACCGAAAAGGTACTGATACTGTTTGACCAGAGCATTTTTCGGCTCGGTCATAATTCTTACCAGTGCTGCCTCGTCGAGATTATCAAGCGCTGTTATAACGGGAAGACGGCCTACGAGCTCAGGGATAAGTCCGAACTTAACAAGGTCATGATGCACCACCTTGTGCATTATCTTACTGCTTTCAAAGTCACTCTTGGTCTTTATAGAGGCACCGAAGCCGAGTCCGGAGTTACCCATTCTCTTTTCTACTATCTTTTCGATTCCTTCAAAGGAGCCTGCGCAGATAAAGAGAATATTAGTAGTGTCGATCTGAATGAATTCCTGCTGAGGATGCTTTCTGCCGCCCTGAGGAGGCACATTAGAAACAGTACCCTCGAGAATTTTCAGCAGCGCCTGCTGAACTCCCTCACCGCTTACATCACGGGTAATGGAGGTGCTTTCGCTTTTTCTGCCGATTTTATCGATCTCATCCACATAGATGATACCCTTTTCGGCCCTCTCTACATCAAAATCAGCTGCCTGTATGAGCCGGAGAAGAATATTCTCTACATCCTCGCCTACATAGCCTGCCTCTGTAAGAGTGGTAGCATCCGCTATAGCAAAGGGTACATCGAGTATCCTCGCAAGAGTCTGGGCGAGCATAGTTTTACCGACGCCCGTGGGTCCGAGCATAAGAATATTGCTCTTACCTACCTCTACGGGACTGTCTTTTCCTGAATATATTCTTTTGTAATGATTATAAACCGCAACACTGAGTGCTTTTTTAGCCTCATCCTGACCGATGACATATTCATCGAGCAGAGCTTTTATTTCACTCGGCTTTTTCAGTGACGCAAAATCCGTGTCGCTTTTCCCTGTCTTTTTATCCGATTCATCTCCTACGATTTCACGGCAAAGAGCCACACATTCATTACAGATGTACACACCGGGACCTGCAATAAGGGTTTTCACATCATTCTGAGATTTGTTGCAAAAGGAACATCTTACATTTTTATCTTTGATGTCACCGTCTCTTGCCATATATTATTACCTCTTTGATTAATCTCTCTTATATAAAATCTTGTCAACAAGACCGTATTCGAGGGCTTCCTCGGCAGTCATAAAGTTATCTCTTTCAGTATCCTCAGCGATAACAGAAATGTCCTTGCCTGTGTTCTCGGCTAAAATCTTGTTTAATTTCTCTTTAGTTCTTAAAATATGGTCAGCTACGATTTTGATGTCTGTTGCCTGACCCTTGGCACCGCCGGAGGGCTGATGAATCATAACCTCACTGTTTGGAAGACAGTATCTTTTACCCTTGGTGCCGGATGAAAGAAGGAATGCACCCATACTGGCGGCAAGGCCCATACAGATGGTGGATACATCACATTTGATGTACTGCATAGTATCATAAATAGCCATACCTGCAGTCACGGAGCCGCCGGGGCTATTGATATAAAAGCTGATGTCCTTTTCGGAATCCTGACTTTCCAGGAATAAGAGCTGTGCTACAATGAGAGATGCTGTAGCATCGTTTACCTCGTCGGAAAGAACAATAATACGGTCATTGAGAAGACGGGAATAAATATCGTAGCTTCTCTCTCCTCTGCTTGTCTGCTCTACTACATAAGGTACTAATGGCATAATAATTCCTCCTTAGGATTGTTTTTGTTACCGTTAATAAATATTCAAATTCGGAGCCGTACCTATACGGCTCCGATTCCTTTATACTATTCTTGGTTTAAATTAACCTTTATAAACAGTAATTATTCAGCATCCTCAGCCTTTGCTTCTTCCTTCTTTGCTCTGGGCTTTCTGGCTGTAGTGATCTTTGCATTGTCCTTAACGAATGCAAGTGCCTTTTCATTGAGAAGGTCACCGCGGAGACCTTCAGCAGGAACAACCTCTTTAATCTTGTCAATTTCCATACCGTACTGCTCTGCAAACTTAGCAAACTCTGCTTCGAGAGCTTCGTCGGAAACCTCGAGATTTTCGAGCTTAGCGATAGCTTCGAGAGCAAGGCGGATTTTTACCTGCTTCTCAGCAGCTTCCTTAAGAGTTTCTCTGTAGGCTTCCATAGTCATACCTGTGTACTGAAGGTAAAGCTCGAGGCTCATACCCTGCATGGAAAGTCTGTAATCAAGATTTCTGATCTGATTGTCGATTTCAGATTCAAACATACATTCGGGAATTTCACCCTTGACATTTTCGCTGAGCTTTTCGAGAAGCTGAGACTCGATTTCTCTGTTGTTGGCTTCTTCCTTCTGGTCCTTGATTTCCTTTTCAAGATTCTTTTTAAGAGCGGCTACTGTATCGCAGTCTGCTGCATCCTGTGCGAATTCGTCATCAACCTTGGGAAGCTCCTTAACCTTGATTTCGTGAAGCTTGATTTTGAAAACTGCATCCTTATCAGCGAGCTCGGGAGTGTACTCGGTGGGGAACTTAACATTTACATCGAATTCTTCGCCGATGCTGTGACCGATAATCTGCTCCTCAAAGCCGGGAATAAACTGACCTGAGCCAATGGTAAGCTCATAATTTTCACCCTTGCCGCCGTCGAATGCTACACCGTCAACGAAGCCCTCGAAATCGATAACTGTGATGTCACCGTCAGCAACTGCTCTGTCCTCTACTGCAACAAGACGGGCATTTCTTTCAACGAGCTCGTCAATCTTTGCCTGAATTTCTTCCTCTGTAGCTTCTACCTTTTTCTTGGTAGCTTTGAGCTCTTTGTATTCGGTTACCTCTACTTCGGGCTTAACGAAAACTTCTACTACCATTTCTACGCCGTTTTCACCGATTTCCTTGATGTCAGCACTCTTTGTGCCTACCATATCAAGACCTGCTTCCTTGATAGCAGCCTCTACAGCATCACCGTAGCAGTAGTCGAGAGCATCCTCATAAAGGAAGCCCTTGCCGTAAAAGTTTTCAGCCATTTTACGGGTTACCTTACCCTTACGGAAGCCGGGAAGAGAAATTTTGTTTTTCTGCTTTGCAAAGGCTTTGTTCTGTGCTGCATCGAAGGTAGCTGCATCGATGGAAATTTCGAGTGCGTAAACATTTGTTTCTACGTTTTTTGATGATTTTAAGCTCATTTTAAAACTCCTATCCGGGCACCTTTAAATAAATAACTTACACAAGGAAACCCATTTTACATTTTTAACTATAGTATTATATCACAATAAAAATTTTTTTCCATAGTTTTTTCAAAATTTTTCTATTATTTTAGGACAAAACTCGAGAAAATCAGCGGAAACCAGGGAAAATCTGATACCGTCTACAGTTTCTCTGACGGCTCTGAGGGTAGATTCACCGTGAAGGTGGCCGTAATAGCATCTTTCAATGCCGTGTTTTTTCAGCACAGCCATCATTTCGTTACATCTCATATTTGACATAACAGGCGGATAATGGAGAAAAACTATCAGCTCTCCGCCAAGCTTTTTCCCCTCCTCGATGGACATATCAAGTCTGCCCGCTTCTCTCAGAAGAACCTTACTGTCGGAATTCTCCGCATCAAAGAACCAGCCTCTGCTGCCGCAGAGAGTAAAATCCCCCACACGGAAAGCATTATTATGAAGAATAGCGACAGAATCAAAGCCGTTTTCCGAAAGGAAGGTATCCATTTTTCTTTTCGTGGTCCACCAGTAATCGTGGTTGCCCTTCATTATAAGCTTTCTGCCGGGCAGGCTGTGAAGAAAGGCAAAGTCATTTTTTGCCTGCTCCAGAGACATAGCCCAGGAAATATCCCCGGGAATAACCACCGTGTCATCTTCGTCCACGACGGCCCGCCAGTTCTTTTCGAGCCTTTCCACATAATCCGTCCACCCGCGGAAAATATCCATAGGCTTATCGGTGCTGAAGGTCAGATGGGTGTCCCCTATTGCAAATATTGACAAGCTGACACCTCCCGTATTATTTTATACACCAAGCATTTTATATACCATTTCGATCATCTCTTCCTTTTCACAGCAGGCAGTAAATCTCGGCTCTTTGCCCTTAAGTGTGGCAAGCTGTGAAGGACACTCAGCGCCTGTTTCCTCGATAAGAAGCTCTACCTGATCAAATTCGTCAGCGTTCTCAGGGATTTCGCCCTTGACAGCCTTAAGAACTGCGGCAGAGAACTTATAGGGATTAGCCGTGGAAGCGATAACTGCCTCGGTAGTGTCTCCCGTGGCCTTTACATATTCACGGTAAACATTTACGGCTACGGCTGTGTGAGTATCGCAGAGATAACCGTTCTTATAGGTTTCACTGATGGTAGCGGCAGTGATTTCATCGTCACAGTAGCCTGCATCAAAGAGAGAAAAAACGAGCTCCTTGACCTTTTCGCTTACCTCATATTTACCATCACAGGCGAGAGACTCCATCCAGCCCTTGACCGTTACATCATCTTCACCGCAAAGGTGAAAGAGAAGTCTTTCAAGATTAGAGGAAATGAGAATATCCATAGAAGGTGATGTGGTAGTAAAGAACCTTCTGTTCTTATCGTAGACACCTGTTTTAAGGAAATCGGTGAGAACATTATTGGCATTGGAAGCACAGATAAGCTTTTTCACGGGAATGCCCATTTTCTTGGCATAATAAGCGGCAAGAATATTACCGAAGTTACCCGTGGGAACAACTACATTGATTTCGTCGCCGTTTTTAATTGTGCCGTTTTCGATCAGGTCGCAATAAGCGGAAATGTAGTAGACTATCTGCGGAACAAGTCTGCCCCAGTTGATTGAATTGGCAGAGGAGAACATCATTCCCTTTGCGGCAAGCTTTTCAGCCACAGCCTTATCGGTAAAGATTTTCTTGACACCGCTCTGAGCATCGTCAAAGTTACCGTTAATGGCGCAGACCGCCACATTTTCACCTGCCTGAGTGGTCATCTGTAATTTCTGCATAGGACTTACACCGTCATCGGGATAAAAGACCATTATCTTAGTGCCTTCCACATCCTTAAAGCCCTCGAGAGCAGCCTTACCGGTGTCGCCTGAGGTGGCAACGAGAATTACAACGGTCTTATCAAGCTTTATCTTTTTTACGGCTGTGGTAAGAAGATAAGGAAGAAGCTGGAGAGCCATATCCTTAAAGGCACAGGTGGGGCCTCTCCACAGCTCGAGAATATTTTCACCTTTAGCGATTGTGTTAATGGGAGAAACCTTTTCACTCGAGAATTTACCCTCGGCATAGGCACCGCTTACGCAGTAGTCTATTTCCTCCTCGGTATAATCGGTGAGATAAAGAGCAAGCACCTTCTTTGCTCTGGAAATATAATCAAGGCCTACCAGAGAATCAATAAAAGCAGAGTCAATCTGCGGAATTGATTCGGGTACAAACAGTCCGCCGTCGGACGAAATACCCTGTGCGATAGCCTGTGCGGATGTTACCCTTACATTTTTATCTCTTGTACTTGTATAAAGCATAATACTACCTCCGTGAACATAAAGAGATTTAACCGTAATATTTTAACACATTAATCCTAAAAAGTAAAGATTTATTTAATAAGAAAAGCAGACTCCCGAAAGGGCGACACTTCATAAGGATATTAGGCCTTAAAATTTGCTATTTCTGCGCATAACTGCGTTGGAAATGCTCGAAATCCGAAAGGATTTCTGTGCTTTTCGCCTTGTTCTGCATCAAAAATATCATAATTTTAAGGTGCAAAGCAGTTTTTACAGAGATATTTTTCGTTTAAAGGAA
>JAFSDF010000112.1 GCA_017436375.1 Clostridia bacterium
AATATGAAATACGCACTCGCTTACGACATCGGTACCACAGGTGTAAAGACCTGTCTTTTCGAAATCGGTGACACCATCAAACTCATCTCTGACGCCAATGAGGGCTATGAGCTTTACATTATGCCTGACGGCGGTGCAGAGCAGGATCCCGACGAATGGTGGGAGGCTATGAAAAACACCACCAAGGCAGTTTTCGCCAAAACTGACATAAAGCCCGAGCAGGTAGACGGTATCTCCTTCTGCTCACAGGCACAGGGACTTGTCCTCGTAAATAAGGAGGGCAGACACATCCGCCGTGCCTTCAGCTATATGGATCAGAGAGCCAGAAAGGAACAGAAGGAGCTTATGGATCACGGCTTCCTTCATCAGATTGCAGGCGCAAGTCTTCCCAAGCTTTTGGTTTCTCTTGCTAAAACAGGTGCCGTAGCCGCATCCGTCAAGGATCCCGTTTTTAAATATAACTGGGTTAAAAATAATGAGTCCGATACCTACGAAAAGGTTTATAAGTGGCTCGATGTCAAGGAAGCACTTATCGCCCGTATGACAGGTAAGTTCGTTATGACTGAGGACTCTGCCTTCGGTACACTTCTTTTCGATATTCATAAAAAGACCTGGAGCCCTGAGGTATGTAAAATCCTCAAGGTCAATATGGACCACCTTCCCGAAATCATCAAATCCACCGATGCTGTCGGCGGTCTTACTGCCAAAGCTGCCGAGGAGTTAGGTCTCGCTGAGGGTACTACCGTATTCGGCGGCGGTATGGATGCTTCACTTATCGGTGTAGGTGCAGGTGCCGTTAATAATAACGAAACTCATGTTTATATGGGTACATCAGGCTGGGTTTCCACCGTTGTTGACAAAAGCATCGTTGACGCTTCGGCTATGATTGCCGCAGTAGTAGGCGCCAGACCGGGATATTATAACTACTTCGCAGAGCTGGAGACAGCCGGCAAATGTCTCGAATGGGTTAAGAATCATCTTGCCCTTGACGAAATCGGTATCTATCTCAAAAAGACAGATGTTGCCGAGGATATGGAAAGCAAATTTACTAACCTTTATCAGTACCTTTCATCAGTTATCGAGCAGGTACCCGCAGGCTCAAACGGTGTAATGTTTACACCCTGGCTTCACGGTAACCGTTGCCCCTTCGAGGATCCCAATTCCAGAGGTATGTTCTTTAATCTGAGCATCGAAACGGGTAAAAGTGAAATGATCCGTGCTGTGGTAGAGGGTGTATGTATGCACATGAGATGGATGCTCGAAACCCACGAAAAGAAGACAAAGACCTCAAATGTTATCCGCTTCGTAGGCGGCGGTGCACTTAACGACTCCACCAGTCAGATTTTGGCTGACTGCACAGGCAGAGTGGTCGAAACCGTACCCAGCCCTCAGAATGTAGGTGCTGTAGGTGCCGCTATCGTAGTAGCAGTAGGTCTCGGGGTTATAGACGGTATAGACAAGGCTAACCTTCTTATCGATGCTGAAAAGAGATTCCAGCCTAACAAGGCAAACAAGGCCGTTTACGATAAGATGTTTGCCGCTTATAAGGAGCTTTATCCTGCAAATAAAAAGATATTCAAAATGCTTAACGGCTAAAAATTAATAAGTGTTAAGGACAGGTTTCCGCGTAGGATAACCTGTCCTTTTATCATATTTAGATTATAACTACATTTGTCTGCACTTAGCGGCTGAGGTAGGCTATAGCTCCTTCTGTGAGTAATGTCATTAACTTAATAGTTAATTTGTCATTTTGAGCGTAGCGAAAAATCTTTTAATGCTTGCTTTGCAAAGATCTTTCGCTACGCTCAAGAGGACACTTCCAAGGAAGTGTGCTGAAGTTAAAGGTATTATTCTGTAAGGAAGAAAGTTTTTTATTCTTCGTTATCATCCTTGAGATTATCAAGTGCCACACGGACTGCTTCTACCACGAAGGCAGAGAATGTACAGTTAGTTCCCTGTATGGCATTTTCGACCTCGTCGATAAGGTCATTTGGAAAGCGTATGCTTTTGCTTGTAGTCGGGGGAATGGACGGGATTTTGAATTTTTTCATATAATCACCTCGTAATGCAATTATACATACAAATTTTATTAATTTATGCGTTACGATTGTCTTGCAATTTGTAATGCGATGTGCTATTATTAATAAAGTAAAAGAGCTTCTTTTATAAATATTACATTTTTGGAGGATGTTATATGAAAAGTCAGATTAAAAAAATGATTATTTTTCTGTCGGCTGTTATAATGCTGACGGTAGTTATGTGCTTTAGTGTGAGTGCGGTATCAGCTACTTGTCCGTACTTTCCTGACGGAGAGCATTTTTGGGAGCTTGAAGATTCAAAATGGGCAACCTGTGAGCAGGACGGATATAGTACATATTATTGTACCGGCTGTATGGAGAAAAAAACAGAAATAAAACCTGCACTTGGCGGAACCTGCGATTGGTCGGTGGATGCACAGCCTTCTGCTTGTCAGATAGATTATATATGCAGCATCTGTCAGGGACAGAAGAGTGAATATATTGATGAAAAACACATTTGGGAAAAATGCGACTATAACGGTGATGTTGGCCCTTGCAGTCCTGATTATTGGGTATCCTATTATTGTATGGGCTGCGGACAGAGTAAAACAGTAACAGGTGCTACAGAAGATCACGACTGGAGAATAGAAGTGGATGGAAACGGTTGTCCTTCTACTTGCGGTGAATATTTACACTATTATTGTAGTAATTATAATTGTTACGAAACCAAAATAGAAAAAAATCTTAATCCTACGGAGCATTCTATTGATTACTGGGAAATAGAATACCCCACTTGTACCAAAGAGGGTCTTATGCAGTATGAATGTATAGGCTGTAGCGATGTTTCATATACTGAGGTAATCCCCGCCACAGGTCACACCTATCTCAACGACTGGTCAGAAATTCTCTCTCCCTCCTGCACAGGACAGGGCGTAAAGATTAAGGTATGTAACGATTGCTCCTATGTTGCTCACGAAACTATCGATGCTCTCGGCCACACAGATACCGATGCAGATGAAATCTGTGACACCTGCTCACTTGCTCTCAGTGAAAAAGCAGACGCAGTTGATAAAACCGAGGAAGAAAAGCCTGCAGAAGCACCCGACGAGGCTCCTGAGGAAAAGCCCGGCAGTGACGGCTCAGAGTCGGTTGATACCTCAGTTACCGTAATTAACCGTATTCTTGCTTTCTTTGAGAGAATAATGGAATTTTTTGAAAGCTTATTTGATTTTGTCAGATAAAAAATTTTAAGGACAGGTTTCCGCGTAGGATAACCTGTCCTTTTATCATATTCACATTATAACTCCATTTGTCTGCACTTAGCGGCTGTGGGAGGCTATGGCTCCTTCTGTGAGTAATGTCATTAACTTAATATTAAAGAGAGGTCAGAAATCTTCTTATCTCCTCTTCCTCACCGCAGAGTGATCCTTGAACTATTCCGTTTCTTCCTCCGCCTCTGCCGTTGAATTTTTCATTCATAGCTTTAGCGTAGTGGAGAGGGTCAAACTTGTCGCTTACCATACAGTAGCGGTACTGTCCGTTCTCTCCGCAGAAGCAGCATACGAATTCTTCTGATCTCTCCATAAGTGCCAGAGCAAAATCCTGCAGCATTTTTCCTTCGAGAGAGGAATCGAAAATTACTATTCTCTTATCTGACTTTACAGAGGCGAGCTTTAAATTGAGAATCTCTCTTTTGAGTCCTACGATTTCATAGTCGAGGGACTCTTTTTCTTTTTTGATTCTTTCTACTGCCTGTGCTGTTTCCTTTTCTTTAGCAGACATCAGCACGCTGACAGCGTGGTTTTCATCGAGCTTATGGCGGATGTCCTGAAGTGCTCTTTCACCGCAGAGAATGCTGACTCTCGTTCCGCCCTTGTATTTTTCGAAAGCGACCACTTCAACTACGCCGATTTCACCTGTTTTCTTCATATGAGGAGCACAGCAGGCACATATATCCACACCGGGAAATTCAACTAATCTTATCTGACCGTCAATTTCCTTTTTACTGCGGTAGGGGATAAGTACGAGTTCATCGTCAGAGGGGAAAAACACCTTGACATCAATGTTATCCCATATCACTTTATTGACAAGTAATTCTACTTTACAGACATCCTCTTTAGTGAGAATTCCGTTAAAATCGAGTGTTACAACCTCTGTTCCCAGATGAAAACCCACATTATCATAGCCGTAAAGGGAATGTACGATTCCTGAGAAGATATGCTCGCCCGAATGCTGCTGCATATCGGAAAAACGCTTTTTCCAGTCGATTTTACCCGTAATTTCCTTGCCGACTGTGAAAAACTTAACATTTTCCTCTGAGTTTTCCACAAAATGATAAATTCTTCCATCTATAATTTGTACATTTTCCACATTTGCTGTTCCGAGTGTACCGATGTCGGATGTCTGCCCGCCGCCTTCGGGAAAAAAGGCAGTGCGGTCGGTTTCAATATACAGAATGTCGTCTTTACTGTAAAGGTGTGAAACTTTACAGGTGAATTCTTTTATGTAGCTGTCTCTGTCAAATAATTTATCTGTCATCTGAATGCTTCCCTTGATTTTATGATAGCTTATGAATGAAAAGTCCGCTTAAAAGCTTAGGCTCGAACCAGGTGGATTTAGGAGGCATAACCTTGCCTGCATCAGCGATAGCCATAAGGTCCTCCAGAGAGGTGGGATACATTGAAAATGCGATTACCATATCATTTTCACATCTTCTTTCCAGCTCACCGAGACCTCTTATTCCGCCTACAAAATCGATTCTCTTGTCCGTTCTCGGATCTTCGATGCCGAAAATGGGAGTGATGCAGTTATTCTGCAGAATGGATACATCCAGTCTTTCCACAGGATCGTTTTCATCGAAGGTGCCTTCCTTGGCTGTGACCTTGTACCACTTTTTACCCAGATACATACCGAAGGTGTGCTTTTCTGTCGGCTTATACTGACCTTCACCTTCATAGGCTTCCACAGTGAATTTCTCTGAAAGCTTACTGATGAATTCATCCTCGCTGTTTCCGTTCAGATCCTTCATAACCCTGTTATAGTCCATGATTTCCAGCTCGTCCTCGGGGAAGGCAACGGCAAGAAAGAAATTGAATTCTTCGTTTCCTGTGTAGTCGGGATTTGCTTCCCGTCTTTTCTGACCTACCTTAACTGCAGAGGCACAGCGGTGGTGTCCGTCGGCGATGTACAGATAGTCGATTTTTCCGAATTCGGCACAGAGGGTGTCATTGAGCTTTTCGTCGTCGATAACCCATACGGTGTTTGAAATTCCGTCCTCAGTTACGAAATCGTAAACAGGGGCATTATTTTCCTTGTAGTCATTTACGATAGTGCTGATGGCATCATTTTTGCGGTAGGTGAGGAAGATGGGGCCTGTATTGGCATCGCAGTAATCCACATGTCGGATGCGGTCTGCTTCCTTATCCGCTCTGGTAAATTCGTGCTTTTTGATGATGTTATTTATGTAGTCATCCATGGAGGCACAGCCGACTATGCCCGTCTGGCTTCTGCCGTTCATAATCTGGCGGTAAATGTAAAAGCAGGGCCTTTCGTCCTCGGCGCAGATGCCGTCTGTAACGAGTGAGTCAAGATTTTCTTTTGCCTTAAGATAAACCCTCTCATCGTAAATATCTATACTTTCATCGAGGTCAACCTCAGCCTTATCAATATGAAGGAAGGAATAGGGGTTATTCTTTACCGCTTCTCTTGCCTCAGCGCTGTTCATAACATCGTAGGGGAGAGCGGCCACCCTGCAGGCATATTCCGCCTTCGGTCTGATTGCTCTGAATGATTTGAAAACTGCCATAATGCTTCTCCTTAAATTTAGTATCAATTCATTTTAACTGTTTTATATTTCCTTGTCAAGGCTTGAAAAAGTTATAATACCGTGGTATACTGTAACAGATAAAATTAAAAGGGGGAGTGGTATTATCATCAGAAAAACACCTTATGTTTATCTCGGTGTATTCGGAGTGAATTTCCTTCTTTTCGTTACTAAGCTTTATGTGGGACTGTCCTCAAACAGCATCAGCATTTATTCCGACGGGATGAATAATTTTTTCGACTCTCTGACGGGTATTCTCAGCTTTGCCCTTCTCGTTTCCTTGGCGAGGCAGACGAGTCCCGCAGCAGTTTATAAAATAAAAAAGACCGAACAGCTTCTGTCTGTCATAATTTTGGCCGCCGTAGCCTTCAGTGCCTTTTATTTCGCCTATAACTCTCTGGAAAGGCTTACCTATCCTACACCTGTTTCCTTTGCGGTGAAGTATCTGGCGATAATTCTCGCTACTGCCGCAGTGAAGCTTTTTATGTTTGCTCTGCTTCGTCTCTATGCGAAAAAAAGCGGTTCAGCTGTGGTAAGGCTTATTTCGCTGGACAGTCTGCTCGACTTTTTCATTACGGCTGTGACAGCTTTTACGCTTATACTCTCTGTTGACGGTAAGTATGCATTTGATGCTCTGTGCGGAATGGGTATAAGTGCGGCGATACTTTTCACTGCCGTTAAAAATCTTATCTCAGCTGCTTCGCTGCTTACAGAGTCTCCGGCGAAGAATAAAAGAGAAAGACTTACAGAGCTTCTCGACGGCAGAGATATAAAAGGTATATGCTTCAATCTCTCGGACGATAAGGATGAGGCTTATATAAAAATCAGCGGCACCGAGGATACTGCCTCCCTTGCACGCGAAATAGAAAAAGAAACAGGTATCAGAGCTTACTTTGTTACCTGTGAAGAATAAAAATCAAAGGAGAAGAACTATGAAAACAAAAGAAAAAAATGCAGAAGTAAAGAAAACCTCTAAGGGCAAAAAGGCGCTTAAGGTTCTGTGTATTATCCTGGCAGTTATCGTGGCCGGGGCAGGCATCTGTGCCGTGCTCAGCTCTACCGGTAACAAGGCAAATATCGAAAAAATCTCCGCCTTTGAAAAGGTCGAAAAGGCAGACAGCCTCGTACCCGAAAAGGATGAGGACGGCAACTGGACATTTACGATAGACAGAGAGTTCAAGGTAATGCAGCTTACGGACGTACATATCGGCGGTGGCTTTATGTCTCTTAAAAAGGACTCTATGGCACTCAATGCCGTAGCAGCTATGGTCAAGGCAGAGGAGCCTGACCTTGTGATTGTTACGGGCGACGTTTCCTATCCCGTTCCCTTCCAGGCAGGCACCTTCAATAACCTTTCCTCCGCAAAGGTGTTTGCAGCACTTATGGAGCAGCTGGGCGTTTACTGGACTCTCGGCTTCGGTAACCACGATACAGAGGCTTATTCCTACCATTCCAGAGAGGATATTTCCGAATTCTACGGCAGTGAAGACTTTAAATACTGTATCTTTGAGTCAGGTCCCGAGGATGTAGACGGCTACGGTAACCAGATAATCAATATTAAAAACTCAGACGGTATCGTTACACAGAGTCTTTTCGTATTTGACAGTCATTCTTATGTTGACGGCGACGTTCTGGGTATTATGTGGAAGTATGATAATATCCACGAAAATCAGGTTCAGTGGTACGAAGAAGCACTGAAAAAAATCAATGCAAAGAACGCAGAAACCGCCAAGGAAAAAGAGCTTGAAATTCCCGATACGGTAAAGTCTGCCGCTTTCTTCCATATTCCTCTCACAGAGCAGAAGGATGCGTGGTATGAATATGCCGATAACGGCTTTGCAGACACAGAGAATGTAAAGCTTCACTACGGTACTGCAGGTGAAGGTAAAAAGGTAGTTTACTGCGGTATCGGTGAGGACGGCCTTTTTGAAAAAATGCTCGAGCTTGGTTCTACTCAGGCTGTTTTCTGCGGTCACGATCACTATAATAATTTCTCTCTGGAATACAAGGGTATCAGACTTACCTACGGTATGAGCGTGGACTATCTTGCTTACCCCGGCATCTATAAGCAGGGCTCACAGAGAGGCTGTACCATTATCACCTTCTCTCCCGACGGCTCCTTTGACTGTAAGGCTGAGAATTATTACCAGGAAAAATATGCAGGTGTATACGAAAAAGAGACTGTAGATATGCAGGAATTAACCCGCGTAGAAATAGCCGATGAATATAAATAATATATTGACCGGGAGCAGATATATTGATATAATAGGCTCTATACTTGTACTGAGGTGATATTATGAATAAAACCTTGAAAATAATCATCGGTGCTTCAGCCGTAGCCCTGGCAGGATTAGCCTTAGCGGCGGGCGGATTATATCTGTCGGCTGATAGGAGTGTGACTGATCTTCCGTCGGGCTTTACCGTGACGGCTCACACAGGCTGTGAGGGCACAGAGGACAATTCGCTCGAGGCCATACATAAGGGCGCAGAGGCCGGTGCAGATACGGTAGAATTTGATCTCAGATTTGATATGTCGGGAATGGGTATTCTCGCTCACGATGAATATGAGGAAAATCCCGTAAGTCTCAGCGAGGCTCTGAAGGCAGTTTCACAGTACGACACCATAACTGTCAATGTGGACTGTAAAACCACCGATAATCTGACCGAGGTGTACCGTCTCGGTGAGGAATACGGAATTACAGACCGTCTTTTCTACACAGGAATAGAGGAAAAGGGTGTGGAAGCGGCTCGGACACAGACACCGGAGATACCCTATTTCCTTAATTATTCCGCAGATAAATCTAAAAAGAATGACGAAGAGTATATTTCATCCCTGATTTCTCTCGTAAAGGAAAAGGGTGCTGTGGGAATAAATCTGAAATATTCCCGCTGCAGTAAAACAATGGTCAGAATGTTCCGTGAACAGGGCTTACTGGTGTCTGTCTGGACAGCGAACGACATTTTCACTATGCTTAAATGCATTTCCTTCGCCCCCGATAACATCACCACCAGACACCCCTCTGCACTGATAAAATTAATTAACAGGTTAAAATAAATTCCAAGGAGCGTATACAAAATGGAAAAAATCAAAATGGGAAAAATCGTCGAAATGGACGGCGACGAAATGACCAGAATCATCTGGCAGATGATAAAGGACGAGCTTCTTTTGCCTTATGTGGAGCTTAACACCGAGTACTATGATCTCGGTCTCCCTTACCGTGACGAGACAAACGATGAGGTAAGCATCAAAGCAGGTGAAGCTATCAAAAAGTACCGTGTAGGCGTAAAATGTGCTACCATCACTCCCAATGCACAGAGAGTGGAGGAGTATAATCTCAAGGAGATGTGGAAAAGCCCCAACGCTACCATCCGAGCTATTTTAGACGGTACCGTTTTCAGAACACCCATTCTTTTAAGCGGTGTAAAGCCGGCAGTAAGAACCTGGGAAAAGCCTATCACCATCGCCCGTCACGCCTACGGTGATATTTATAAGGCATCCGAATTCCGCATTGAGGGACCGGGTAAGGCTGAGCTTCTCTTTACGGGTGAGGACGGCAGGACCGAAAAGGCTACTATTTACGATTTCGAATGCGGTGGTGTTCTGCAGGGTATGTATAATAAGGACAGCTCTATCAGATCCTTTGCACATTCCTGCTTCAGGTACGCTCTTGATACCAAGCAGGACCTGTGGTTTTCCACCAAGGACACCATCAGTAAAAAATATGACCAGACCTTCAAGCTTATTTTCCAGGAAATTTTCGATAGCGAATATAAGGAAGAGTTTGAAAAGGCGGGCATCGAATATTTCTATACTCTTATCGATGATGCCGTGGCCAGAGTTATCCGCAGTAAGGGTGGCTATATCTGGGCCTGTAAAAACTATGACGGTGATGTAATGAGCGATATGGTTTCCACTGCCTTCGGCTCTCTGGCTATGATGACCAGTGTTCTCGTTTCTCCCGACGGAAACTTTGAATATGAGGCTGCACACGGCACCGTAACCAGACACTATTACCGTCACCTTAAGGGCGAGGAAACCTCTACAAACCCTGTTGCCACTATTTTTGCATGGACAGGCGCCCTTCGTAAAAGAGGTGAGCTCGACGGAAATGCTGAGCTTATGACCTTTGCTGATAAGCTGGAAAAGGCTACACTCGGCACCATCGAAGACGGTAAGATGACAAAGGACCTCGTTGCCTTATGGCAGGGTGAAAGAGCTGAGGCGCTTACCACAGCTGAGTTTATCGGTGCAGTAAAAGAAAAACTTTCAGAAATGATGTAATATAATGGATAATAATAGAATCGAAAACCGTGACGGAGCCGTTACCAATCCCGTCAGCGACAACAGTGCATATAAAATGCCCTATTCGCAGGGTCCTTATCCTCAGGTGCCCGAATGGACTAAAAATATCGTTATTTCAGATAAGCCGTGGATTCCTCCGGGTGAGGAGGGAAATGTGTCGGTTAGGTTTAACGAGTCCGAAAAGGCAGAGCCTGACGGGCTGGATTACGAAGCTGCCTCCGATGAGGAAACAGCCGATAAAAAGGAATGGCCTATGTGGATGCAGATAGGTGTTCTGCTGATGATTACTTTGGTCGCTGTCGCACTGCTTGTGGCGAACATTAAGGCGAGAACGACCTCTCCGGAGGAAGTAACGACTGTTCCTGCGGCTGTCACGACAGTACAGTCTGCAACATCCGTGCCTGCTACGGTACCGTCAGTAAGCGGAGCTATAACAAATAATTATACCACAGAAAACACCGGTTCTGATAAGGAAGATAAAACCACGGAAAAAGACGATGAACCGACTTTTGCTCCGTCTGTAAGCAACGGTCAGAGCGAAAAGGAAAAAAAGGAAATAATCGAATATTTCAATGAATGCAGTAACCGTGTTAAAGCCGAGGCTGTCAAGGTGGTAAAAAACTTTGAAAACCGCAGTCATAATGAGGACAAGCTGAAGCTGCCCTCTGCTATCAAGGGCGTGGCTAAGAGTGTGCTCGAAAGTAAAATCACTGACCTTACCGAGCCTGTGGAATATCCCACTGCAGAGGCTATTATTGCCCGTTATCCCGTGCCGGGTGCCGAGTGGTCAAGCAAACTCACTGCTGAGGATGTGGAGACGGCCACCCGTACAGACAAGGGTGACGAATATGAAATAACGCTGTTTCTGAAAACCTGTGTGGACCCTTCTCCAGAAACAGGCACCTCAAGAGCTATGGATTGTCTGGATGTTCCCACGGTGAGAGATACGGCACCTCCCTTTATTACCGCTTTTTCAGCCGAGTACTATGACTGCGTAATCCGATGCAGAGTGGAAAAGGCGACAGGCAGAGTCGTCTGGTCTAATTACACAGCACCCGTTCTTCTCAAGCTCGGTCTAGATGCCGGCTTTGTAGAGTTTGATGCGGAAATCGGACTAACCTTTGAAAAGGATTATACGATAACATACTGATATAAAAGGCCTGTCCGTTTCCGGGCAGGCTTAATAATTAAAAAAGGGGAAGAAATATGAAAAAAGTGGCGATATGTGTGCTGAATTCCAAATATATTCATTCTTCACTTGCGCCATGGTGCCTTTATACGAGTGCAAAGAAATACTGTGGGGAAAGCTGTTCCTTTTCCGTTGTCGAGGGCACCGTCAATGAGGATATTGACGGTGTTTTCGCCAGAATAATGGCAGAGGAGCCGTCAGCGGTTACCTTTACCTGCTATATATGGAATATAAAGCAAACCCTCGGGCTATGCAGAAAAATCAAGGAAGCAGACGGCAGAATAACAGTGGTTTTAGGCGGTCCTGAGGTAGCATATAATCAGAGAGAGATACTGACGGACAATCCTTTTATCGACTATGTTTTTTCAGGCGAGGGTGAGGTAATTCTGCCTGAGTTTCTGAACGGTAAAGCGGAAGATGTGAAGGGTGTTTCCTTTATGAAGGACGGAAAAGTACACATCTCTCAGCGTGAGGATGCGCAGACAGCAGATTATCCGTCGCCCTACTGCGAGGAGTATTTCGCCTCTCTTAAGGGGAGAATAGCCTATATCGAAAGCAGCCGTGGCTGTCCCTTCTCCTGTGCCTTCTGTCTTTCGGGCAGATGCGGCAAGGTAAGGTTTTTCCCGATGGACAGAGTGAAAGGGGAGATTCTTTCTCTTGCCTGCTGCGGAGCGAAAACCGTGAAATTTGTGGATCGTACCTTTAACTGTAACCTTGACAGAGCAAAGGAAATCCTCAGCTTCATAAAGAAAAGCTACGGCAAGGAAATCCCCGATGATGTGTGCTTTCATTTCGAAATAGCCGCCCATATTACCGACGAGGAGTTTATGACTCTGATAAAATCTATGCCTGCGGGCAGTGTGCAGTTTGAGGCGGGAATACAGAGCTTTAACGCTAAAACTCTCGAGGCTATAGGCAGAAGCGATAATACGGAAAAAATCTGTGAAAGCATAGAGCGTCTCGCTTCCTTCGGTAACTGCCATATTCATATTGATCTTATTGCAGGCCTGCCGCAGGAGGATTATACATCCTTCGTTGACGGCTTTAACCGTGCTTATGCACTCAGAGCAAATATGCTTCAGCTGGGCTTTCTGAAAATACTTCACGGCTCGCCTATGGGTGGGGAAAGAGAAAAATACCCCTGTCACTACAGCAAGGAGCCGCCCTATGAGGTCATATCCACGCCGTGGATAAGTGCTGAGGAGCTGGAGAATCTCAGAAAGGCTGAAAATGAGCTTGAACGCCTGTCTAACAGCGGAAGATTTACCTGCACTCTTGATTATATTTTCGGAAAATCCGATATAACTCCCTTTGATCTTTTTTATTCTCTGGCTATTTTCCTTGATAAAAAAGGAAAAAGGGGCAGTATTCCTCTCGATGAATATACCTGTCTCGTTTATGATTTTCTTTCTTCTTTAGACTGTACGGATGAAAGGGAGCTCCGGGATGCGATGCTTTACGACAGAGTTGCCACCAATAATTCAGGTGTCATTCCCGAAAGACTCAAGGTTGCCGACGAAAGACTCAAAAAGGCGGCAGAAAGAGTCAGAGAGCTTTCTCCGCCCGGAAAAGGAGTAAACCGTACTGTCGCCATACTTTATACAGAAAGCAGAATTATATGGTGCGACTATCGGGAAAGAGACAGAGTTTCGGGAAGGTATAAGGTGGAAAGCATACCTTTCACAGAGACTTGATTCTGATTAGGAATAAGAAAAGGGACTGTAAAAAACAAAATATGTCATTAGTTTTATAAAGTATACTTAACGATAAAATGTGAGCGAAGCTTTTAAAAATTTTTTACGGACCTTTCTTGCAGGACCTGTCGGAAAAGCAGACAGAGCGGGAAACGACTGTCGGGGCGAAGGTGCCTGAGGGGACGGAACGCGAAGTGTCGCAGACACTTCCATACCAGACGAAATATCTGTGCGGGGAGGAACTGCGGCAGCGATTTCCCTGTACAGGTTCTGAAAAAAGCACTGCCTGCCTTCTCTCTGTCGGTCAGGCAGTAACATAGAACTGAAAATAACGGTAGTGCAGAGAGGTCGTTTTTAACCAAGCGGCAGACTAAGGAAGTTACATATAAGAAATTAAAAACCTTACTCCGTTACTTTTCTGCGT
>JAFSDF010000113.1 GCA_017436375.1 Clostridia bacterium
ACATTTTTCGCGGAGTACAGGGGCTTCACTCCCGAAAAGGCGGCAAGAACGGCTATGCTGTTTTATATAGGTATGACCGTCGGCAGGTTTGTGTCGGGAGTTTTCGGTAATAAGCTGGGCAGTAAAAGGATTCTGTGCATCTGTGTGGTAATTCTGCTGTTTGCCTGTGCTGTAATGGCTTTACCTCTCCCGTCCTTGGTGACATCGGCAGGGCTTCTTCTTTTCGGCTTCGGTATGGGACCTACCTTTCCTAATCTTTCCTATCTGGTACCTGCTCTTTTCGGTCGAGACATTTCCTCCTCTGTAATAGGAGTACAGCTTGCCTCTACTTATGTGGGGATAATGACCTTGCCGCCGCTTTTCGGTATTTTGGCGGAAAATATATCTGCGGGGGTTTTTCCTTATTTCCTGCTCATAGTGCTTTGTGCTTTTGTGTTAGCTTCGGTTATGATGGTGAAAAGCCTTGACAAAAGCAAGGTTAATATTGATATAGGAAAGAATTAATGATATAATTGCTGTAATAAAAGCTTGGTGGTGTTACTATGACATTTGAAATTAAGGGCAGTGAGTTTCTGAAGGATGGGAGCTCTGTAAAAATTATATCCGGTGCAGTTCATTATTTCCGTAATATGCCCGATACCTGGACAGATATTTTCAAAAAAATGAAGGCTATGGGCTGTAACTGCGTAGAGACCTACTGTGCGTGGAATTTGCATGAAAAACAGCCGGGAAGCTACGATTTCGAGGGCAACCTTGATATTTCACTGTTTCTTCAGAAAGCCGCAGAGGAGGGTCTTATGGCGATAGTAAGACCGGGTCCTTATATCTGTGCAGAGTGGGAATTCGGCGGTCTTCCATGGTGGATTCAGGCTGATGATGAAATAGAAATCCGATGCAGTAATGCAGCATACATAAAATATTTTGACCGATATCTCGAAAAGCTTTTTGCAGAGATAAGGCCTCATCTCTGCACTAATGGCGGAAATGTCATTATGCTCCAGTGCGAAAATGAATACGGCTATTACGGTGACGACAGGGAATACCTCCGGTATCTCTATAAAAGCTACCGTGAAAAGGGGATAGATGTACCTCTGTTTACCTCTGACGGCACAGCTAAGGATAATCTTTTGGACGGCTATATAGACGGCTGTATGGCTGCTCTTAATTTCGGAAGCCGAGTAGAGGAAAATTTCAGAGCACATGATGAGCTTTTCCCGGACCAGCCTAAAATGTGTATGGAAATGTGGAACGGCTGGTTTGATGCCTGGGGTGACGAAAAGCATCATACCACCTCTGCCGAGGATTACGCCAAGGCTGTGGATGATATGCTTACAAAGGGCAGTGTTAATATGTATATGTTCATCGGCGGTACTAACTTCGGCTTTATGAGCGGTGCTAACCATTACGAGAAATTTGCTCCCGATGTCACAAGCTATGATTACGATGCACTTCTTACGGAGTGCGGCGATGTGACACCTAAGTATCTCGCCATAAGAGATGTCATTATGAAGCATACAGGGGAAATTTTACCGGAAATCCCTGCTGACAGAGTGAAGAAAGCCTACGGAAAGGTCGTCCTTACCGAAAAAGCGGGTATTTTTGATAATCTTGACCGACTCTCTGCTCCTGTTCATTCAGATGTACCTCTCTGTATGGAAAAGTACGGTCAGGGCTACGGCTACATCGCTTATACTACTGTTCTCGGCAGAGATTATGAGAATGTGAAGCTTTCCTTTGAGAGCCTCGGTGACAGAGCCCAGATATATGTAAATAAGGAGCTTGCAGGTATCGTTTATATAAATGATTCCCTCGAAACAGAAATCTCAGCCAAGGCGGGGGACAGACTTACGGTCCTTTGCGAGAATATGGGCAGAGCGAATTTCGGCAGTAAAATGATGCGTAAAAAGGGCATAGCAGGCAGATGTCTCCTCGGCAATAAAATACATTTCGGTTGGGATGTATATACTTTACCTATGGATAATCTCGGAAGTGTTGCCTATTCCGCAGAGGAGCCGCAGGAAAGGTCTGTTTTTTACAGGGGAGTCTTTACTGTGGACAAAGCCTTCGACACCTTCCTTAAGACAGATAATTTTACTAAGGGCTTCGTAACGGTAAATGGCTTTAATATCGGCAGGTATTGGGAGATAGGTCCTCAGCAGACGCTCTACATTCCCGCTTCACTCCTTAAAGAGGGGGAGAACGAAATCGTTATTTTCGAATCTGACGGAATCAAGGGAGAGCCGGTTGTGGAGCTTGTTGATACACCTGTGCTTGGTTAAATCAAAAGGATCAATAAAAAGAAAAATACCCTCTGTCACAGCGGAAACTGTGAGACAGAGGGTATTTTTAAGTTTATTAGTTTTGCACAGATACTCAGCGTTTAAAGCAATCGTTATACTTATCTGCCCAGGCGCACACCTTTTTGAGGTTGTATTCCTTAGGCATAGCAGCCGTGACTGCAGTAGCGGCCGCTATCTCCGCACCGAGTCTGATGACCTTTTTAAGCACATCGGTGTTATTTATAAGACCGTCGGCCTTGATTTTTATATCTGCCGCAGTTACTCCCTTAAATACCTCGATGAGATTGGGAGAAACCATACCGGCGGTCATATCCCGTGCATTCAGTATGCCTTTTTCAAATATGTAGTCAAGCTCATCACATTCCAGTCGTGTGAGTAAAAGCTTTATGCATGCGAAGGGAACAAGACCTGCCCCGATTTTTTCATAATAATCCTTCTGATATTTCCAGAGTGTAGTACCGCTATAGCTGTCAGTCCTGTCGTCGATAACTGCATTGGCCAGAAGCGCACCTGCCTTCATACTGTTTGCGATACCTGAGCCGATGATAGGTACGGTCATAAATGCACTGTCACCGATAGCCGCATAGCCGTCAGCTACGAGAACACCGAGGGACTGTCTTACGGGAATTTCTACGAATTCACCGCCTCTGACGAGCTTTTTGCCCAGATGAGGATTTTCTGCACGCAGTGCCTCGAGAGTTTCCTCCACCTCTTCATCGTCAAATTTTTCAAATCTGCCGATAAGAATGTCAGTATACTCCTCTTCCGCGGCAACCCAGGAGATGCCTAATTTGCCTCTGTGGAAAAGCAGAACCTTGAATTTATCCTCTACCTCACCGCAGTCAGTTTTTTCGTAGAAGCCTCTCCATACATAGAAGCGTTCGTATTTCTGTGCGTCCTTCTGAATACCCAGATGTGCAGGGAGCTTGGAGCGGACAGGTGAATTGATACCGCAGGCATCGATTACCAGATCGGCAAAGATGTCCTTTTTACCGATTTTAATACCGGCGACACGACTTCCGAGCATCAGAGGAGCCTCGATCTCTTTTCCGAATTCAAACCTGACACCGCATTCCTCGGCATAAGAAATAAGGCAATCATAAAGCACCTTTCTTTCCATCTGAATTTCCAGCTTATCCTCGGGTGTTTTCTGGCGAAGTGCTGTCTTCATACCGGGACCGAAAAAGGTCATATCGTTTTTCAGACTCCACAGACTGCTGTCAGGAATATCCATACCCATAGCGGTAAAGCCCTTACGGTCGAAAATATCTGTCCAGTCGTAGCCCATATCCTTTCTCTTTTGCTTTTCATAGACGGTTACATCGTAGCCGTTTTTTGCCAGGATAGCGCCTGCGGCTATACCACCGTGACCTGCACCTGCTACTATAATTTTTTTGCTCATACATATCTCTCCTTAATAGTTTATACATCAATTATATAAAAAAGCAAAACACTTATCAATATTAAAAGAGAAATTTGTCGGATAAAAGTTAATTTCACGGTAATTTCTTCACAGGAAAAAATTAACTTAATTATAGAACAGAATTATAATCGGATGCGAGTTTGTTATAAAATCAAGGTGAAGCCTTGCATGCAATCCGTCAAAGACGGAATGTAATCATCACGAAGTGATGCATGTAATCCTTTCGCAGAAAGGTATGTAATCAATCCGAAGGATAAATGCACCAAATAATGACATACACGCTACGCGTGATTACATACGTCTGACGGCGTTAAGGTACGATTTTCATAGCATTTCTTTTGTTTTTAATAATCGTTATTTCGGTTTTTCGGGTAAGTTGTTGACCTGTTTTTAGTGAAATGACAAGAGAGAAAAAGAAAAGCGCGAAGCTTGTACCCCGCGCCACTATCTTAATAAAATTTTCTTAATCAACCAAAGATTGAGAATATCTTCTCAAAGAATGCCTTTATCAAAGCAATAAGCATTTCAAAGAATGAAGCGGGCTCTTTAACGAGCTGTGAGCCTTCGTCAACTACTGTATCGGTTGCACCGCAGAAATCACATGTAGCTGTCTTTGTGCCGTCTGCTTCTTCTGTTGCATCGTTATTGGAGATGTATTCACCGTAGGGGTGATTTCCGTTAAGGCAGTTGATTAATAAATCATAATAAGGCTTGATTTTTTCTAAGCCTGCATCAAATTCAGCCTGAGTGGTTGCGCTTAAGCACTGATCACTGCCTATATCAGCTTCAGAGAGAACTTCCGAATACTTATCGTAATTTATATAATTAAACTCTGCGTTGGGATCATAGTGATCCCACAATTCAAAATAAAGCTTATAAAATTCGTATGTATCAACAACTACGATAATTTCTCCGTTTGCGACCAGTTCTTCATACATATCACAGACAGGCTGATATATCCTGGTGAAAACAGGAACTGTCTCTAAAAATTCACTATCCTGAAGCTCATAATAAACGGGGGCTCCAACTTCATAAGCATTATGATATTTATCACAATAGCCATAGGAATCAAACTCATTATCAGCCTTTTTATAAGATTCCATAAATGAAGATATATCTCTGTATGACTTTCCATCCTCGTAAATATTACCATTCCGCAGAATAAAAAGTTTAACACGAAGTTCGAGAAACTCTTCTACCTCGGGTGAGAAAGTTGCTCTTTCAGCATAAGCCACAGGCATTACGGATAAAAGCATAACAACAGAAAGGATAAGTGCTAATATTTTTTTCATTGTTTTACACCTCATATTTTTTATTTTTCTTGTGATAAATTCTGTGGATATTTTTCTTCCTTTTCTCCTTTCTTAAAATCTACACCAATTTATCCCACAAATAAGAACCTCTCACGCTTTGCGTTCGAGAGCCTTGTTGCTTGCGCAATAAAAAAGTGCGCCAACCGAAGCTGACGCACATAAAACGCAACCCCGATTGTCGCCAAACAAATCTTAATTACAAAAGGTAAACCCTTTAGCCCATCAAGTGGAATTGCGTTTTTGACGAATTCAATTTGATGAACTAAAAAAAGACAAAAAGGGTATAATACCCCTTTATAAAAAAATAAAGGAATACCTTTGTTTGTTATTAAGATTTGTTTGGCATAATTAGTTTAGCATTTTTATGCAAAAAAATCAATAGTTTTTCTTTTTATAAATCAGGTTCGGGTGTCCCGCCCATAATTATTCATTATTAATTATTCATCAGCGAAGCGACTTCATTATTACGAACTTGCGAGTAACAAGGTTCTCCGAAACACAGAAATCTTTGATTTCGTTTTGTTTCGTGAGGTTCTTATTATTTGAAAATCCGTTCTAAATAAATGAATAATGAAAAATGAATATTGAATAATGAATAATACAAACGAAAAATCCGCCCACTTTCGTGAACGGATTTTCGTTTGGTGAGGATGAGTGGGCTCGAACCACCGACCCCTTGCATGTCAAGCAAGTACTCTGACCAACTGAGCTACACCCTCATATTTACTTTACTGCCTTTCGGCTTAAAAATTATATCACACAGAATACCTCTTGTCAATCAATTAAAGAATATTTCTTAGTTTTTTTAGTATTGCTTTATGGGAAAAAATCTGTTAAGATAATATATAACAAACGGAAGGAAAAGAGAAATATGAAAGAAACTAAGTTTTATCTTATTACCGATCCTCATTACTTCGCCTCCTGCTTAGGCTGTAGCGGTGAGGAATACGACGATTTTATGCACTATGAGCAGAAATGCTTTGCTGAAACTGAGAGCATAAATAAAAGTGTTATCGAATATCTGAAAACAGCCGATGAAGCAGATACGGTACTTATTGCAGGCGATCTGGTTTTCAACGGCGAAAAAAAGAGCCATGAGGAGTTTACTGCACTTCTCCGTGAGTTAAAGGACAGCGGAAAGAAAATCTTTGTGATTACTGCTGACCATGACTGCGGCAATCCCTTTGCCTTCGGTGAAAAGGGCAGATACAGTCCTGAGGGTATAGAGCGTGATGAGCTTTTCGATATTTACGGTGATTTCGGATTTCATAATGCCATAGCAAGTGACAGAGAGCATCTTTCCTATGTAGCTCAGATTTCCGATAATGTGAGACTTTTAGCCCTCAATGCTGACTTTAAAGAGGACGGACAGTATAATTTCGACCATCAGCAGCTCGAATGGATTGACGAGCAGGCTGAAAAGGCACGGGAAGACGGACAGATGATGTTTGCCATGCTTCATTATCCCGTTTTACCCGGTCAGCCGATTTTCTCCGTTATTAAACCGGCTACTATCCGTAAGCCCTATGATTTCGCCTCGTTTCTTGCCGACAGGGGAGTGCACCTCATTTTCACGGGGCATATGCATAATCAGAGCATAAACGAGTACATAACCGAAAAGGGAAATAAATTCTACGATGTTTGCACAGGTGCTGTAATCGCTGACCCCGCTTTTATCCGTCTTGTGACCTTCAAGGACGAAAAGACAGTGGATATTAAGAGCATACCCACACCCGATTTCGATTTTGACACTAAGGGCAAGGACTGTAAGCAGTATCTTTCGGATATGTTCGATAATATGATAGTCAATGTTCTTACGGATATGGCTTATGACACTCCGAGAATGATGGGTAAATTCCATATCGAGGATAAGGGCATCACTAAAAAGCTCCTCGGTATTGTAGGCAAGATAATCTGTAAGATAAAAGTCGGCACTCTTGCCCGTATTCTCTTTATTAAATGCGACAAGAGTATAAAAAAGATAACTCTTTTAGATTATGCCGCAGAGCTTGTAAGAAATATTTTCGAAGGCAATCAGTATTACAAGGAGGGGACAGCCAAGGGCGATTTGCTCCTCGCATTCCTTAAGAGAATCCGTTTCATCCTTAAAAAGATTGAGCTTAAGGATAAAAAGGGTGACAAGCTCGACCTTTACGAGGTTCTTAAAAATACAGCGGGTAATTATGATATAGATGATTATAATGCTACGCTGATACTTAAATAATATCAAAGGGACTGTCTGGTGACAGTCCCACGTTTTTATTTCCTGAACATCCTGAACAGCGGCATACACGCCCCGAAAAAGCGTTTGTACGCCACACAGTAGTCTGCACTTTCCCTGTTTCTCTTACAGCCTCCTGCGCGGCATAAGGGGTAAAATCTGCACTCCTTGCACTCTTTTTTTACGGGCAGGCTCTCCATAATGAAATCCTTTGCCTTCTGACTGTTTGCCATATTTTCGAGGCTTTCTTCATTGATGTTACCGAGTAGCCATTCATCGGTACAGTAGAAGTCGCAGGGATAAATGTTTCCGTTACCCTCGGCCACGAACTGATGGGTGCAGTGTCCCATCAGACCGCACTGCTCGGCTCTTTCACCTAAATACATTCTTACCCAGTTATCGAACTGACGGATGCTGATGTAATTTCCTCTTACGAAGTCCTTTACATAAAGGTTAAAAATCTTAATCAGAAAGTCGGCATACTGCTCATTGGTCATATAAAGCTCACTCTGTGTATCGTCACCCATAGGACGCAGACAGGGAATGAACTGAATGTACTTAAAGCCGTTGGCACGGAAATATTTATATATTCTCTCGGCATTTTCCGCACAGTAGCCTGTGAGAACAGTGAGAATATTGAACTCGACCTGATGCTTTCTGAATTTATCAGCCGCCCTGATGATTTTATAATAGGAGTTCTGCCTCTTTTCGTCCACACGGAAGCGGTTTCCCTCGAAGTCGCCGTCGAGACTGAGACCTACCAAAAATTTATTTTCACGGAAAAATCTCGCCCACTCGTCGGTAACGAGAGTACCGTTAGTCTGTATGGAGTAAAAAATCTCCGACCCCTTACTGTTGTACTCCTTTACCTTTTCCGTGAAAAATCTGAAATAGTCAAGCCCTGCGATTAAAGGCTCACCGCCCTGAAAGGCGAAGGCGACAGAGCAGCCGTCTGCGAATTCCAGGGTGCTTTTTATGAGTTTTTCTGCCGTATCCTCTTTCATCACACCGAAGGAGGATACCTCTCTCTGTGAGACAACATCACAGTAAAAGCAGTATTTACATCTTAAATTGCATAGACTTGAGGCGGGCTTTATCATTATGGATAAAGCAGGCATTATTTAACGATACCCCTTCTGTTTTCAGCGAAGCCCTTCTGGATTTCCTTGAGCTTTTCACCCATTTTTGCGGAAATTTCGGGATATACAGGAGTACGGTTATAGTTTTCCTGATAGTCGTCGGAAAGAATGTGGAGCCAGTTCTTTCTGTTCTTGTCCCAGAAGGCTGAGTTATCATTTTGAATCTTGTCGAAATATTTGAAGGTGATGTAATCGTTGTTGAGAATATCGTACTTATACTCGGGATAAGCTTCCTTCACGCTGTCTGAGGTGACAGTGTACTGAATAGCCTTGATGTCCTCTCTCTTCATATGGAGGATGGGACTTTCTTCACCGTGAACGGGTGTGTTATCCTTGATAACGGGTACCATTGAAACACCGTCGATAACTCTGTCTGTGGGCAGGTAGTTTGCTGTACCGCCGTTACCTGTGATACCGCAAAGCTCGATGAGAGTGGGGAAGAAGTCAGTGGAGGTGGCACTTTCAGTTCTTACCTCGCCCTTTTCGAAAAGACCGCCGTTATTGTCCCATCTGAGCATAAAGGGAACCTTCTGACCGCCCTCGTATGCCAGATACTTACCGCCGCGAAGATCTCCGACAGAGCCCTCGAGAGCAGGACCGTTATCACTTGTGAAAACTATGATTGTGTCCTCGAGTACGCCCAGATCCTCGAGAGTGGTAAAGAGCTTGCCGAGATATGTATCAAATTCGGTGAGACAGTCTACATAGGTACCCATACCGCTTACACCGTCGAAATCATCACCGGCGAACACAGGGCCGTGAGGCCAGGGAGTAGCATAGTATGCGAAGAAGGGCTTATCTGTATTTTTGACAGTGTCTGTAATCCATTCGGTGATTTCGCCGTGAATCCATTCGGTAAGAGGACTCTGGTCCTTTTTACCGTTTTCGTCACGGAGCTCTTCAGAGCCGTGAACGACTTCATATTCACCGTTTTCTTCACTTACATGATAGAAGGCGTACATATCGTTTACATGGTGGCTTCCGTAGAAGTAATCGAAGCCCTGATTTGTGGGAAGATATTCGCCGTAGTCACCTAAATGCCATTTACCGAAAGCGCCTGTGGCATAGCCTGCGTTCTGGAATACCTCAGCGATGGTTATTTCGTCACCGAGCATACCGTCTACATTGTTGCCCATTTCGAAGGAGTTGTATACTCTGGTCTGAGCAAAGGTGGCTGTGGTCTGAACTGTGGGATAGATAACATTATCTGCATAGCCTCTGTAGGGATAGCGGCCTGTGAGAGTAGCAAAGCGGGCGGGTGAGCAAACGGAATAGCCTGAATAGAAGTTTGTGAAGTTAAGACCGTTTTCACCGATGGAGTCCATATTGGGTGTGTCATAGATAGCACCGTTGAGAGAGGTGTCACCGTAGCCCATATCGTCCATAAGGATAAAAAGAACATTGGGATTGTCACTCTTTGCCTTGTCTACATTTTTAAGGTAGTCGTCGTGGCCGTCCCAGAGCCTTTCCGTGACAGGCTTCGTTCTTATGTTGCCGAAAAGCACGGCAAAAACAGAGGAAAGCATCAGAAGGATGCTGAGACCGAAGGAGGAAAGCTTTTTAAGAGTAGCCTTTTCACATTTTTTCTTAGCCAGGAAGAAAAGTCCCCACAGGCAGATTGCGGCGGGAAGCGCTAAAAGAAGGTTGCCGCCAAGTCTTGTAAGGAAGGAGCCCTCTCCCGAGAAAAGGGCGTTTGCGGCACTTGACCAGCCGGCGGATTTTTCGGAGATGAAAGCACCGAAGCCTGCATCAGCGCCCCAGATTATGTGGAAGATGATCATACCCACGGCAGAAAAAGCATAACCGAAAACCATCGGAGCGTAAACCTTTTTCTTGATAATGAGTGAAAGAAAAATAATGGCGGACATAATGCAGCAGTAGAGAAGACTTACCAGATTAACAAGGTTAAGTCTCGTAATAAGCTGTGCTGCCATAATGCCGATACCCAGTATCATAAGGATAATGGGAAACACCTTTTTTGATGTGTCAAGAGTGATTTTTTTGTTCATAGCTTCACCTTTTTGCCGTTTACAGGAACGGCACCTTTCTCTTTATTAGATAAATTATATAATATTTAAATGCAGTAGTCAACTGAAAAATTTAAATTACGGCTATACTTTTTATATTATCTGTGTTATTATACAGACAGAAAAAATCAGAGGTGTAAAAATGAGCGTTATTACAGATGATGTTATTTCCTTAGAAGAAAAAATTAAAAAGATAGCACTTAGCGAGAGAAAAGACAACGACTTTGAGTTTCCGAAAATTACCGTAAGGCCCTTCAGATCAAAAAAGGGGACAGTGTGGCAGCTGGAAAAATTCAAGGATAATAAGGTGTTTCACGAAAACCTTTCAAGGGAGGATTTTCTGCTTTGGCTTTCCGAAACTGGAGAAAAGAGCTTCCGTCAGATTTCTCTTACGGCAGAGGGAGTCAATATACACTATACGGTATTTCCCGATAAGATTAAAAGAAAGGAAACCGCAAACACCGTAAAAAAGGTCGAGGCGAAAAGTCACAACAAGGAAAAATCCTATATATTAAAGCAGGGTGAGAATATTCCAGCCCTCGTTGACCTCGGTGTATTTACCAAGGATTTCAGGGTCGTAAACAGCAAATACGATAAGTATAAGCAGATTAACCGATTTATTGAAATTATCGACGACAGCTTCAATAAAATGAATAAGGATGAAATCACCATTTTAGATTTCGGCTGCGGTAAGTCTTATCTGACTTTTATAGTTTATTATTATTTCACCCACATAAAAAAAGTTAAAGCCACTGTTTTAGGCTATGACCTTAAGGAGGATGTGGTGGATAGCTGTAATAAAATTGCAGAAAGCTACGGCTATGACGGCCTCAAATTCTATGTTAACGATGTAACAAAGGGTGAGCTTTTTGATGGAGAGGTTGATATGGTTATAACACTCCACGCTTGCGATATTGCTACGGATTTTGCCCTTTATCACGCTATCAGCCACAGGGTAAAGCACATCTTTTCCGTTCCCTGCTGTCAGCATGAAATCTGCTCGTCGATCAGAAAAGGCGGTGATTTTAACCTTCTGCTTTCTCACGGACTTATCAAGGAGAGATTTTCTGCACTTCTCACCGACAGTATCCGTGCGGAAATTCTCCGACTCTGCGGTTATGAAACGGATGTTATTGAGTTTGTTGATTTCTCTCATTCGCCTAAAAATCTTATGCTTCGCTGTAAGCTGAAAAAGCCCCTCACACCTGACCTTACAGGTATAGAGGAGCTTATGGAAAGATATTCGTTTAAGCAAAAGCTTTATGATCTTGTAAAAGAATAACTGAATCGTAGGGACATAGCTTGCTTTGTCCGCAAAAAGTATCAAACAGTATGGCGGGATGAATTATCCCGCCATATATTTATCTGAAAATATCTATTATCTCTGTTCTACCCTTACTGTCGTAAACCACAGCCTGCAAGCTTTTCATAGACCAGTCAGCCCTTGCTCGGAGATAACATCCGCCATCCTTACCGTGTCTTCTGCCGCTGCTGAAAATATACTCCTCCGTATCACCGATACTGATCAATTCGCTGATTCCGTTATAAAGCTCTATGTCCGAAGCAGTTTTGTAAGCATAGAGTGCTCCGGTATTAACATAGTAGGTGAAAAGGGGAACGGATGATGCTTTGTCGCTGAAGCTCAAATCACAGTTTCCTAAGTATACTCTGCTTCCGTCAGATGAGACGGTACAGTAAAGATAGTCTATTCCCAATTTATTGAGTAGCGTGTAATTCAGTCTGTCCGTGACTTTTCTTTCATCGAGGTCGTAAACTATCAGACCGAAGGTGCCCGACATAATAAGCGTACTGTTTTCGCAGTAAAGCATTTTCGGCATTTCGGCTCCGATGTTCATACTGTCAATATCTGAGAGATTGATTTCAGTATTGCCGACGATAATCGTGGGTTCTTCCATTAAAAGAGCGGTAAAGCTCTCGTATATACTGATGTTTTTAGGTGCGTATATTACAGCGAAATAGCCCAGATAGTCCTGCTCTTTATAATTATCGGTTGACGGGAAGGAATAAATATTTGCGGTCATATAACCGTTATCATAGTAAAAATCCGTGACATTATATCGGTTATTGCCCGAATTATCGGGAATGTAGACAATATATAAATCCTTATCCTTCTGACTCTTTTCGTATTTGTCACATACCTGAGAAAGGCTTGTAAGCTTTTCTCCTTTTTCGTTGACATTAATGTACAGCGCATAATCGGTAAGAAGCTTTTCTGCATCTGTTTCTCTGTAAATGAGACAGTGCTGACCGTCAAAAACCTGCTTATTGCCGTTTCTTATAAGGTGAGAGCTGTTCAGTGCTTTCTCTCTTATTAGCCTTTCGAAATCCGATGAACTGAACACAGACTCGCTTATGAGTGAAACAGGAACGATGTCATAGGTAAAGTCTACAGCATTCTGTGCATAAGTGACAGGCTCGCTTGTCTGCATATCTCCGTCAGAAGGTGAGGAGGTTTCTTGTGAGGTTACACCGATGCCGAAATGTACCTTTGCTTTTTCGAAAACCTCTTTCTCTAACTGCTTGTCTATTTCCTCTGTGCTTCCGAAATCCTCAAGTACAGCGCCCGCACCGCTCACATGCTCTGTCATATCCTTATATATTACTCTGCCGTCCTTTATATCGAAGTCAAATTCGCATACACCCTGAGCACACCATTCCTTTTTTACGGTGTATTCGCTGTATCTGAAAGCAGAACAGTTATAAATCATTACGAGATTTACACTGTCGGGCATAGCTTTGTTATCGGAAAGATAGTCAAAGCTTTCCTTTATCACATAGTGACTTTCAGTATAGTATACGGAGTCGCGTACATGAGGATAACCGAAATAATCTGCCAAAAGCTCCGATGCGAGCTTGTCTGTCTCCTGTCTTATGAAAGCTGTATTAATTTTTGATGTCAGTGTGCTTTTTACCTTGTCGGCATCTGAAGAAGTAAAAAGATACTGACAGTCACCCTCTTCACTTTTCCATATATTTTTAAAATCACCGCTGACACACAGCTCAAAAGTCTGAACATCGCCTAAAAGTGCCTTAATCACATAAGAAGGCTCGGGGAGAGACTTTGACGGAT
>JAFSDF010000114.1 GCA_017436375.1 Clostridia bacterium
CAGAATATTCCTGAGGGTATGGTTATAATTGCACCGATGCTTGCGGCAGGTATGAACCACGGCAGAACTTTTGTTGCGGCGGCACTTACAGGCGTTATAGAGGTTATCGGTACGCTTCTCGGATTTTTTGCCGTTAGTATTTCGAATGCAGTGCTTCCCTTTGCTTTAGCCTTCGCGGGCGGAACAATGATTTATGTTATAAGTGATGAGATGATACCTGAAACTCATTCTCACGGTAATGAAAGCGGAGCGACTTTTTCGCTTTTAGCGGGCTTTTGTCTTATGCTTGCTTTCGATGTATTATTGGGATAAAAAATTTAAATATAAAGGAGAATTAAAATGGTTACAAAGGATATTAAATATGTAGGTGTAAATGACCGTAATATTGATTTATTTGAAGGACAGTTTACCGTTCCCGAGGGAATGTCATATAATTCCTATATAATTGTTGATGAAAAAATTGCCGTGATGGATTCTGTTGACAGAAATTTCGGCGATGAATGGCTCAGTAATATCAAAGCTGCATTAGGTGACAGAGAGCCTGATTACCTTATTGTTCAGCATATGGAGCCTGACCATTCAGCGAATATCGCCAGATTTGCAGACGAATATCCCGATGCTGTTATAGTTTCTTCTGACAGAGCATTCAAAATGATGCAGAACTATTTTGAGACTGATTATTCAGATAAAAGATTAGTTGTAAAAGAAGGCGATACTCTGTCTCTCGGAAAACATACTCTCAGCTTTATTGCGGCTCCGATGGTACATTGGCCCGAGGTAATTATGACCTACGACAGCTTTGACAAGGTTCTTTTTTCTGCTGACGGCTTCGGTAAATTCGGTGCCCTTGATGCAGAGGAGGACTGGGCCTGTGAAGCAAGAAGATACTATTTCGGTATCGTAGGTAAGTTCGGTGCTCAGGTACAGAATGTACTCAAAAAGGCTGCGAATCTTGATATAGAAATCATTTGCCCTCTCCACGGTCCCGTTCTCAAAGAAAATCTCGGTTATTACATTAATCTTTATAATACCTGGTCATCTTACGGAGTGGAAAGCGACGGTGTAGCTATTTTCTACACTTCTGTTTACGGTAATACAAAGAAAGCAGTTGAAATTCTTGCTGAGGAGCTTAAAAATTCAGACTGTCCTAAGGTAGCAGTTACTGACCTTGCCCGTGACGATATGGCAGAGGCAGTGGAGGATGCCTTCCGCTACGGAAAAATTATTCTTGCAACCACTACTTATAACGGTGAAATCTTCCCGTTTATGCGCACATTTATTGAGGAGCTTACCGAGAGAGGTTACAGAAACAGAAAAATCGGTCTTATGGAAAACGGAAGTTGGATGCCTGTTGCGGCTAAGACAATGAAAAAGATGCTCGAAAACAGTAAGGAAATTACATTTACCGATACTGTCGTTTCAATACATTCGGCAGTGAAGGATGATAATATTCAGCAGATTAAGGCTCTTGCCAAAGAAATATCCGAATAACAGTTAAAAGGGTGTCGGCATACCGCACCCTTTTTTAATTACCTCATATTATGATTATAGCGTTGTAATCTGAGGTGAATTATATGTTTCTGAAAATACTTATAGGAATAATGATACCTTTTATAGGCACTATGATAGGCTCATCTGTAATTTTTGCTGTAAAAAAAGAAGTATCTTCACATATAAAAAATATTCTTTCTGCACTGGCTGGCGGAATAATGCTTGCGGCGAGTGTATGGAGTCTTATCATTCCGGCTGTGGAAATGAGCGGCGGTGAAGGTATATCAAGGGTATGGCAGACAGTGGCAGGCTTTCTGTCAGGCGTAATTTCTATGATATGGGCTGACAGAATAGTAGACAGATCCATAAAAAGGTGTGACAAATACACGCCCTACGCCACAAAAACTCTTATGCAGTTAATCGCAGTAACAGTTCATAATATTCCTGAGGGTATGGCTGTGGGTATGGTTTTTGCTTCGCTTCTGGCTCAGGACGGGGTGAAAGATTTTACTTCGGCGTTTTTACTCGCTTTCGGTATAGCTGTGCAGAATATTCCCGAGGGCGCCATAGTGACTATGCCTGTAATGGCAGAGAATAAAAGCAGAAAAAAGACACTTTTGTGGGGATTTTTTTCAGGAGTTGTTGAACCGATAGGAGCAGTAATTGCTATTTTGGCCTCAAAGCTTATGGCAGTAACTCTTCCGTTTTTTCTTTCCTATGCCGCAGGTGCTATGGTGTATGTGGTGGCTGAACAGCTAATACCCGATATGTATGAGGGAGAGATAAAAAAGGGGAGCATAACTGTGATTTTCTCTCTCGGATTTCTGCTGATGATGAGTCTCGATGTTATTTTCGGATAAAAGAAAAAGCGACCAAGCGGTCGCGTTTTATTTTTATTTTTAAAAAAGTCTTTATATTACATTCATGTAAAAGTCGGTGAATTTTTATTTATATATTAACAAATAAAAAATAC
>JAFSDF010000115.1 GCA_017436375.1 Clostridia bacterium
AGGGGCGATTTCAAATTCAAGCGAGGTAAAAAATCATGTACGAAGACAAAACACTCAAATGCAAAGAATGTGGTGCTGACTTCATCTTCACTGCAGGCGAACAGGAATTCTACGCAGAAAAGGGCTTCCAGAACGAGCCCCAGCGCTGCAAGGAATGCCGTATTGCCCGTAAAAACGCAGCAAGACCTGCCAGAGAAATGTTCATTGCTACTTGCGCAAGCTGCGGCGGCGAAGCTAAGGTTCCCTTCAAGCCCACCGAAGGCAGAGAGGTATACTGCAGCGAATGTTTTGCAAAGATGAAGGAAGAAGAGGAAGCATAATTTATTTGAGAGGTTTTTGAATTTCTTATTTATAAATATGCCCTGTCGGACTGTACGCAGTCCGACTTCTTTTTTTACCTCTCCTTTTAGCTAAACATTTAACAGAGCGTAAAAAGCCTCTCCTGAAAGAAGAAGTGGCAGCCGACAGGCTGACGGAGAGCTTGACAGGCGGTCACGAAGCATCGTGACCCTACGGTGCTTACCATATTACTGCTCGTAGGGACACAATGCATTGTGTCCGCTGAATAGCACCACCCGTATAAAAAATAGGGCGTGATGACCTCATCCCGCCGATAAATATTGACACTATTTTAATTAAATGTTACTATTATCTCAGAAAATGACAGGGGGTGTCTCTATGGTCGGAAAAATTATTAGCGTTATAGCCAATTATGGCATTCTTTTGTGGTGCAATTATAAATGGTCTGTTGACGGCTTATGGCTTAAAAAAGTCAGAGCCAACAGAGTAATTACCCCTATTTTATACTATGTTTTGACTCCCTATAACGGAAAATCAAAAGGAAAACGAAAGCATAAGGTTTATGAATTTGGACTTATAATACTCGAAATAGTGTGTAATAGTTTTTCAATAATAATGGTTGTTGACACTTTGTTTCTGAAAGACTATCTATGGAATATGCAGGGCTGGTCGGGCTATATATACATTATGATAGTTCCGATAACAGGCGTTATCTATATGATTGTCGCCGCTATAATCGGAAGGTCGCAGAATAAAACCAAAAAGTGAAAACAATATTAAAACCGCTCAGGACATTACATCCTGTGCGGTTCAGCTTTGTCTATTCGGCGGAATACATTTTCATATTATATAAAACCTATCCCGCAATTCATAATTCCGCATTCCGAATTATTGTGAAACAACAAGGTTCCCGAACGCAAAGCGTGAGAGGGTTCTTATTTGAAGTATTCCACAGCAGCCTTGAACATCTGAATGTCATACTCACCGGGAACATTCTTATAAAGACCGTCGCCGATTCTTTCGCTGTGTCCCATCTTACCGAATACACGGCCGTCAGGAGAGGTGATACCCTCGATAGCACAGACAGAGCCGTTGGGGTTGAAGTCGATGTCTGCGGTAGCCTTGCCGTCAAGGTCTACATACTGTGTAGCGATCTGTCCGTTTTCAGCCAGCTTCTTGACAAGCTCAGCGGAGGCGAGGAACTTACCTTCACCGTGAGAGATGGGAACATTTACGATGTCACCCACATTCATTCTGCTCAGCCAGGGAGATTTAACGGAAGCGATTCGTGTGTGAACGATTCTGCTCTGGTGACGGCTGATGTTATTGAAGGTAAGGGTGGGACAGCTTTCATCTGTATCGATAATCTTGCCGTAGGGTACGAGACCTAATTTGATGAGAGCCTGGAAGCCGTTACAGATACCGCACATAAGACCGTCGCGGTTATCTAAAAGGTCTGTTACTGCCTCTTTTACTGCAGGGTTACGGAAGAATGCAGTGATAAACTTAGCTGAGCCGTCGGGCTCGTCACCGCCTGAGAAGCCGCCGGGGATAAAGATTATCTGGCTTTCCTTTACCTTTGCAGAGAAGCCCTCTACACTGCGTGCTACATCCTCTGCAGTAAGGTTTCTGATTACGAAGATCTCAGCCTCACCGCCTGCCTTTTCTACTGCACGGGCAGAGTCATATTCACAGTTGGTGCCGGGGAATACGGGAATGAGTACCTTGGGCTTAGCGACCTTGTTTTTCGCAGATGCACTGCATTTGCCCTCGAAGGAGAAGGTGGGGATTTCACCCTCGTCCTCTTTGGCCTTGGTGGGATACACATCTTCAAGTACAGCAGTATGTAATTTGTAAAGCTCGTCGATTGTGGCACTGTCATCCTCAAGAACGATTACAGGCTCTGCGGTAGTTTCACCGATTTTCATCACACCGGGAAGCTCTATATCCTCAGTAAGCTCTGCTACGAGGAAGCCCCACATTCCGAGATGCCAGTTTTCACCGAGGCTTGCACAGGATTTGAAGCCGATATGATTACCGAAGGACATCTTCATCACTGCTTCGCCGATGCCTCTTTCTACTGCCCAAGCGGCCTTTACCTTGCCCTCTTTGCAGAGCTTATGGAAGGCCTCCCATGTTGCCTTGAGGCTGTCAGCACTTTCATCGGCAGCACCAAAGAGATAAACGGGACTGCCTGCTTCCTTGAATTCGGGAGAGATAACATCCTGCTTTTTGATGGGAGCGATAGCGAAGGAAATGAGGGTGGGAGGAACATCCTTGTCCAGGAAGGAGCCTGACATAGAGTCCTTACCGCCGATAGCGGCAGCGCCTAATTCTAACTGTGCGTCAAGAGCACCGAGAAGGGCGGCAAAGGGCTTGCCCCAACGCTCGGGCTCAGTGCGGAGCTTTTCAAAGAATTCCTGTAAGGTCAGGTATGCCTGCTTGTAGTCACAGCCTGCGGCTACGAGCTTGGCTACGGAGTTATAAATAGATGCGTGAGCACCTGTGTAAGGATCTACGGAAAGGTGGTCGGGATCACAGCCCCAGCTGAATACGCTTGCCTGGTCTGTTTCCTGTCCGGGAAGAACGGGAAGCACAGCGGCCATAGACTGGGTGGGAGTGAGCTGACGCTTACCGCCGTAAGGCATAAGCACACTGCCTGCGCCGATGGTGGAGTCAAAGCGTTCTACGAGACCGCGCTGGCTTGCAGTGCGAAGGTCAGACGCCATCTCACGCAGTGAGCCGAACATAGCCTTGCTTAAAACAGAAAGGTCTTTTTCCGTAACTGCCACATCAGTGTGCTTCACTGCACCGTTGGTGTCAAGGAACTCACGGCTGAGATTTGCAATTATGTTACCCTTCCACTTCATTACCATTCGTTCTTCCTCAGTTACCACAGCTACGCGGTAAGCCTCGAGGTTTTCTTCTTGGGCAAAAGCGATGAACTTATCGGCATCCTCAGCGGCTACTACTACAGCCATTCTCTCCTGAGATTCGGAGATGGCGATTTCTGTTCCGTCGAGGCCTTCGTATTTTTTACGAACGGCATCAAGGTCGATCTGAAGACCGGGAGCAAGCTCACCGATAGCTACGGATACACCGCCTGCACCGAAGTCATTACATCTTTTAATAAGACGGGTAACCTCAGCGTTACGGAAAAGTCTCTGAATCTTTCTTTCTTCGGGAGCGTTACCCTTCTGAACCTCAGATGCCATAGTTGTAAGGGATTTCATATTATGGCTCTTTGATGAGCCTGTGGCACCGCCGATGCCGTCACGGCCTGTGCGACCGCCTAAAAGAACGATTACATCACCGGGGGCGGGGCGTTCACGGCGTACATTATAAGCGGGAGCGGCGGCAACTACTGCACCGCATTCCATACGCTTTGCTACGAAGCCGTCGTGATACATTTCTGCTACATGGCCTGTGGCAAGACCTATCTGATTACCGTAGGAGGAGTAGCCTGCGGCGGCAGTCTGGCAGATCTTTCTCTGAGGAAGCTTACCTGCCATAGTTTCAGCGATGGTCTTTCTGGGATCTCCTGCACCTGTCACACGCATAGCCTGATGAACATAGGCACGGCCCGAGAGGGGATCTCGGATACAGCCGCCGATACAGGTAGCCGCACCGCCGAAGGGCTCGATTTCCGTAGGATGGTTATGGGTTTCATTTTTGAACATCAGGAGCCAGTCCTGGTCCTCGCCGTTTACAGTGGCTGTCACATGGATGGAGCAGGCATTGATTTCTTCACTTTCGTCCAGTTCGGGGAGAAGACCGCGTTTTTTGAGAGTCTTGGTACCGATGGTAGCGATGTCCATCAGTGTCTGAGGACGGGCCGCAGCCTTTTCTTCACCGTAAACCTCTACTCTGGCGGCTAAATAACGCTCATAGGCCTCCTGTACGGCAGGATCGCTTATGCGAACATTGTCGATATGAGTAGAGAAGGTGGTATGACGGCAGTGGTCAGACCAGTAGGTGTCAACCACACGGATTTCCGTGATAGTAGGATCTCTGTGCTCTGTATCTCTGAAATAAGCCTGTAAGAACTTGAGGTCGTCCAGGTCCATAGCGAGACCTTTTTCATCAAGGAGAGCGGAAAGGGCTGCCTCGTCCATAGTGATGAAGCCGTCTACAGTGGCAACTGTGTCGGGAGCGGCATATTCGGCGGCGAGAGTCTCGGGCTTTTCGAGGGATGCCTCACGGCTTTCGACTGCATTGATTACATGATGCTTGAAGGCCTCAATGTCTGCCTCAGTCAGTTCACCGTAAAGTGCATAAACCTTTGCGGTACGGATGAGGGGACGCTCACCCTGTGAAATGATCTGAATACACTGAGCGGCAGAGTCGGCTCTTTGGTCGAACTGACCGGGGAGAGCTTCTACTGCGAAAACATAAGCATCGGGAAGCTCTACACTGTCGTATACATCATCCAGCTGAGGCTCTGAGAAAACAGTTTTTACAGAGTAGCCGAATAATTCCTCTGTAATATTTTCTGCATCGTAACGGTTAAAAAGACGGATGTTTTCTATTTTTTCGATGCCGAGCAGGTTTTTTGCTTCATTCAGAAGGCTTTTTGCTTCGTTTTCGAGACCTTTTTTCTTTTCAACAAATATACGGTATACCATTTATTTTGCCTCCTTGGCTTTTTTGCCTATATCGTGTCTGAAATATGCGTTTTCGAAGTGGATTTTTTCTACGAGGGCATAAGCACCGTCGATAGCCTTTTCGAGAGTGTCGGCTGTTTCGGTAGCACCTAAAACTCTGCCTCCGGCGGAAAGAAGCTTTTCGCCATCCTTCCTTGCACCGGCGATGTAGACCTTATCCTTGATTTCATCGGCGACAGTGATTTCAAAGCCGCTGTCATATTTCTGAGGATAGCCCTTTGATGCCATAATAACACAGCAGGCATATTCATTTTTAAACTTAACCTCTGTTTCAGCGAGGGTGCCGTTTGTTACGCTCTGCATAATTTCGAAAAGGTCGCTGTCTAAAAGAGGAAGAACTACCTGAGTTTCGGGATCACCGAAGCGGCAGTTATATTCGATTACCTTGGGGCCCTTGGGAGTGAGCATAAGACCGAAGTAAAGACAGCCCTTGAAGGTGCGGCCCTCCTTATTCATAGCCTCTACTGTGGGCAGGAAAATCTTTTCCATACATTCCTTTGCCACAGCCTCTGTGTAGTAGGGGTTGGGAGCCACGGTGCCCATACCGCCTGTATTGAGGCCTTCGTCATTGTCGAGGGCTCTTTTATGGTCCATAGAGGAAATCATAGGAACGACTGTTTTACCGTCGGTAAAGGAGAGCACGGAAACCTCGGGGCCTGTGAGGAATTCCTCCACCACTACCTGACTTCCGCTTTCACCGAAGATTTTATCCTCCATCATTGAGCGGACTGCTTCTTTGGCCTCCTCTCTGGTCATAGCGATGATAACACCCTTGCCGAGAGCCAGACCGTCAGCCTTGATAACTGTGGGAATGGGGGCGGTATCAAGATATTCAAGAGCCGCTGTGAGGTCAGTGAACACCTCGTATTCCGCTGTAGGGATACCGTATTTTTTCATAAGGTTCTTTGAGAAAACCTTACTGCCTTCGATGATAGCGGCTTTCTTTTCGGGGCCGAAGCAGGGGATGCCGATTTCAGACAGGGCATCCACACAGCCTAAAACGAGGGGATCGTCGGGAGCGACTACAGCGTAATCGATAGACTCTGCTTTGGCAAATTCTGTTATTTTTTCTATATCCTTTGCACCGATATTCACGCACGTGGCATCTGCGGCGATGCCTCCGTTACCGGGCAGAGCAAAGATTTCAGTGATTTTTTTGCTTTCCTTGAGCTTTTTGATGATGGCGTGTTCTCTTCCGCCGCCACCGATAACCATTACTTTCATTCTTTACCCTCCTTATTTATAGATAGGGAACTTTTCGCAGAGAGCCATAACTTCCTTTGTAATCTGCTCCTTACTTCCTTCAAAGTCAGCGATAACTGCCTTTATCCATTTAGCGATAAGAAGCATTTCCTCCTCCCTGAAGCCTCTGGAGGTTACAGCGGCAGTACCGATGCGAAGACCGCTGGTAACGAAGGGGCTCTTAGGATCGTTGGGGATGGTGTTTTTATTTGTGGTGATGTGAACCTCGTCAAGTCTTTTTTCAAGCTCCTTGCCGGAGATGTCAAACTTGCGAAGGTCTAACAGCATAAGGTGGTTATCTGTTCCGCCGGAAACAATGTCGATGCCTTCTTTTTTAAGTGCGTCGCAGAGAACAGCGGAATTCTTTACGAGCTGTGTCTGATAAGCCTTGAATTCATCGGTAAGTGCTTCACCGAAGGCAACAGCCTTGGCTGCAATAATGTGCATAAGAGGACCGCCCTGTGTACCGGGGAAAACTGCCTTGTCGATTTTCTGAGCAAGGTCAGCTGTACAGAGGATGAGACCTCCGCGGGGACCTCTTAAGGTTTTATGAGTAGTAGAGGTTACCACATGGGCATAGGGTACGGGTGAGGGATGTACACCTGCGGCTACGAGACCTGCGATGTGTGCCATATCAACCATAAGATAGGCACCGACCTCATCTGCGATTTCTCTGCAGCGCTTGAAGTCGATAATTCTCGAATAGGCACTTGCTCCTACTACGATAAGCTTGGGCTGACATTCCTTGGCAAGAGAAAGCATCTTATCGTAGTCTATGGTCTCGGTTACATCGTCCACACCGTACTGAACGATGTTCCAGTATTTACCGGAAATGTTTACGGGTGAGCCGTGGGAAAGGTGGCCGCCCTGAGAAAGATTCATACCCATAACCGTGTCGCCTACCTCTAAAAGAGCAAAGAAGGCGGCAAGATTGGCATTGGCACCCGAGTGGGGCTGAACATTGGCGTGCTCGGCACCGAAAAGCTTTTTGGCTCTTTCGCGGGCGATGTTTTCTACCTCGTCTACGCAGTGGCAGCCGCCGTAGTAGCGCTTGCCGGGATAACCCTCTGCATATTTATTGGTAAGAACACTGCCTGCGGCTAAAAGCACGGCCTTGGAAACAATGTTTTCCGAAGCGATGAGCTCAATAAAGGTCTGCTGTCTGTCCATTTCCTTTTCGCAGGCGGCGAAAACCTCACTGTCAAATTCGTTAAGCTGGTCAAAGTATTTAAGCATGATGTTAGTCTCCTGTATTTTTATATTAGTGGTGGAAAAGTCTCATTTTTGTGAAGGCCATTACCATATTATATTTGTCGGCACATTCAATAACTGCATCGTCTCTGATGGAGCCGCCGGGCTCTGCGATATAGCTTACACCGCTGCGGTATGCTCTTTCGATATTGTCAGAGAAGGGGAAGAAGGCATCTGAGCCGAGGGCGATACCCGAATATGACTTAAGGTGTGCTTCCATTTCTTCCTTTGTAAAGGGCTCAGGTCTTTCGGTAAAGTATTTCTGCCAGTTGCCCTCTGCGCATACATCCTCCTCGTTTTTATTGATGTAGCCGTCGATAACATTGTCTCTGTCTGCTCTGCCGAGAGTGGGGAGGAAGGGGAGATTGAGGACCTTATCAGCCTGACGGAGAAGCCATGTATCAGCCTTGGTGCCTGCCAGACGGGTGCAGTGAATTCTGGACTGCTGACCTGCGCCTACACCGATAGCCTGACCGTCTACTGCATAGCATACGGAGTTTGACTGAGTATATTTGAGAGTGATGAGAGCCACGATAAGGTCTCTCTTTGCACTGTCGGGAAGGTCCTTATTCTTTGTCACGATGTCAGAGAGAAGAGCCTCATTGATTTCAAAGTTATTTCTGCCCTGCTGGAAGGTGATGCCGTAAACCTGCTTGGTTTCGATTTCGGCGGGAACGAAATCAGCATCGATTTTAACTACATTGTAGTTGCCGTTTCTCTTTAATTTGAGAATAGCGAGTGCTTCGTCAGTGTAGCCGGGAGCGATAACGCCATCAGAGATTTCTCTTTTGATGAGCTTGGCTGTGGTAGCATCGCACACATCGGAAAGAGCTACCCAGTCACCGAAGGAGCACATTCTGTCAGTACCTCTTGCTCTGGCATAAGCGCAGGCGAGGGGGCTTTCGTCGAGACCCTCCACATCGTCTACGAAGCAGGCTCTCTTGAGCTTTTCGGGAAGAATAGTTCCGCAGGCGGCGGAGGTGGGGCTTACGTGCTTGAAGGAGGCGGCACAGGGGAGGCCTGTGGCTTCCTTAAGCTCCTTTACGAGCTGCCAGGAATTGAAGGCATCAAGGAAATTGATATAGCCCGGTCTGCCTGATAAAATTTCGATAGGAAGGTCGCTTCCGTCGTGCATATAAATCTTTGAGGGCTTCTGATTGGGGTTACAGCC